>JAZUPX010000036.1:0-12632 GCA_045605405.1 Clostridia bacterium | reverse complement strand
ACTTCATCTAATACAACTCTAAAAAAATCAGAAGAAATCTTATACGAAATTGTTGATTTGCAAACTATGTTTGATGATTTGAGTAAAAACGCTATGAAAGCGGAAACAGAATATCAAAAGAAATATGTAGAGTTTGAATGCAAAATCAGCAATTTTGACAGCGACGGAAGTTACATATCTGTCGAACCGGGAGATGCATCTGAATGGAATTTTACAACTGCCATGTGCTATATCAAGAATAGCACACAGAAAGAGTTCTTAGTACAAAAAAATGTAGGTGATTCTATAGCCATTAAAGGAAGAGTTAAATCCATTGGTGAGGTTTTTGGATATTCCATAGATATTAACGAAGTTTATTAAACAAAAAGAGTACCAGTTGGTACTCTTTTCCGGTTTATACTTCACCAGCGTTAGACCCTCGCTACAGTGATTGATGAAAAGTAAAGATTTTCTACCTATTCACATTAGGATTATTAGTTATTTCTAAAATATAATCAGCAGATACGTTATAAAAAGCAGATAATTTCTTTAATATATCAGTAGGAATATCCCTTTGTCCAAGCTCATAGTTGCTGTATACTTGCTGAGAGCAGTTAAGTTCTTTTGCCAGTTGTTTTTGTGTAAGGTCATGGTCTTCTCTTAAATCGCGAATTCTTTTATACATATTAAACACCTCTCAATAAGTATTATATGATACAACAAAATGCGGTATTGACAAATACTGCAAAATGCAGTATAATTTATAAAGAAGGTACCTTATAAATTTATAGGAAGGATGAATTAAATGAAAAAATTTTTATCAATAATATTAGCAGGATTATTATTGCTTGGCTCATTCAATGTATTTGCAACTGATACGGAAGAACTTGAAAAATATAAAATTATAAAAGGTGACCCAGACGGGAATATGCGATTATCCGATAATTTAACCCGTGCAGAAGCAGTTACATTGTTGACAAGAATGTACGGATTTACACCTGAATCAAGTGATGCTGCACCTGCTAACAAATTTTCTGATATGGATGGGCATTGGGCATGCAATGCAGCTATGATTGCAAAAGGACTTAGAATAGTGGATAAAATGGAAGGTGAAGCGTTCAATCCTGATGAAAATATACCTGCAGAGGAATTTATAAAAATGGTTATTTGTCTGTTAGGGTATCAAGAGGTTGCCGAGCAGAAAGGCGGAAGCCCACACGGATACTTGATGCAGGCATCTCAGCTTGGTGTTACAAAAGGAGTTTCCGTAGCAACAGGAAGGTATATAACTCGTGAAGATGCAGTACAAATGCTGTGTAACAGTTTTGACATCCCTATTATGGCAATGACGGTATTTAACCCCAAAGGAGGTAATGAGTATACCATTTTGGACGGCAAAAACGGAAATGAATACAGGTCATTAAGAACAATGCTTGAAGCAAAGTAAACGAAAACAGTGTGCCGAAAGGTACACTGTTTCCTTGTTATAGAGGGCTTTCCACCCCTACCATATATTACATTTGAAAACACACAACCCTATATGTTATAGTGAGATACAGGAGGTGTTAAAATGAAAAAAATCTTAATTTTTCTGATAGCATTAGTTCAAATAACCGCAGTATTTCCAAGTTATGCCCAATCAACCCAAAGCTACACGGTTGTGTCAGGCGACAGTATGTGGAAAATTGCGGTTAAACACGAGGTGGGACTAAGTGAGATAAAAAGCGCAAATCCGCATATTGCAAATCCTGAACTCATTTATCCCGGACAGGTATTGAATATCCCCAAGATGGATGCAACAGTTTTAAACTATGAAAATGAAGTTATCAGACTTGTAAACGAAATCAGGGTAAAAAACGGACTAAGTCCCCTTACAGCAGATTGGGAGCTAAGCCGAGTGGCAAGGTATAAGTCGCAGGATATGAAAGACAATAACTATTTTTCACACACAAGTCCCATTTATGGCAGTCCGTTTACTATGATGAAAAATTTCGGTATATCATACAGAAGTGCGGCAGAAAATATTGCCAAAGGACAGAAAACACCGCAGGCGGTTGTGAATGGGTGGATGAATTCTTCTGGACACCGTGCCAATATATTAAATGCTACATATAAAAAAATCGGTGTTGGATATGTTCCAAGCGGAAATTACTGGACACAAATGTTTATAGGATAATATGAAAACCTCCAAGTTAAAAGGCTTGGAGGTTTTCATATTATTATCAATCTTTGGCACAATAGTACCAAGAGGTGAGCGTATGAAATCTATATGGAACAACATCGAGAAACCAAAGTTTAATTCATTGCAGGGTGATATCAAAACTGATGTCCTTATCATCGGCGGAGGTATGTGTGGAGTTTTATGTGCCTATATGCTGAAAGAGGCAGGCGTAGATTGTGTTGTGGCGGAAGCAGATGCAATCTGCAGAGGAGTAACAAATAACACTACGGCAAAGATTACTCTTCAGCACGGGCTTATATACGACAAAATAATGAAAAGGTACGGTCTTGAAAAAGCACAGCTATACTATGAAAGTCAGAAAAGTGCGATGGAGAAACTAAAATCACTTGCTTCTGAAACAGATTGTGATTTCGAAGTCGGTAACAATGTTATCTACTCGTTAGGCGACAGAGAGGCAATTGAAAAAGAAGTACGTGCGTTGGAGAAAATTGGCTGCAAGGCTGAATTTACTCGAAAAACCGAACTGCCTTTTGATATAGCAGGGGCGGTAAAAGTAGAGGAGCAGGGTAAATTCCACCCTTTGAAATTTGCCTATGCAATTACAGACGGGTTAAAAATATATGAAAACATCAAAATCCTTGAACTGAAACCGCATTCGGCAAAAACGCACCAAGGGAAAATTTCGGCAAAGAAGATTATTGTTGCGACACACTTTCCTTTCCTAAATAAGCACGGGGGATATTTCCTCAAAATATATCAGCACAGGTCATATGTCCTTGCCTTGGAAGATGCTCCTGATATAAAAGATATGTATGTTGACGAAGCAAAGGACGGGCTTTCTTTCAGAACATATAACGGATTGCTTTTGCTTGGTGGTGGAAGCCACCGTACGGGAAGTAAAGGAGGAAACTGGGCGGAGCTTGAGCGAGTGACGGAAAAATACTACCCGTCAGCCAGGGAGGTCGACAGATGGGCAACTCAGGATTGTATGACGCTTGATTCAATTCCCTATATCGGTCAGTATGCAAAATCCGCACCTGATTTGTATGTGGCAACGGGCTTTAATAAGTGGGGGATGACATCTTCGATGGTTTCTGCTATACTTCTGACCGATATGATATGCGAAAAAAAGAGCGGGTATGAGGAACTTTATTCTCCTGCAAGAACAATTTTTCATCCACAGCTTGCAATAAATATGTTTGAGTCGGTAAAAGGACTCATTACACCCACAGCTCCGAGATGCCCCCATTTAGGCTGTGCATTAAAATACAACAAAGAGGAACATTCCTGGGATTGTCCCTGCCACGGGTCGAGGTTTGATGAATCTGGAAAGCTTCTAAACAATCCTGCAACTGACGATAAGTAAAATTTTCCAAAAGATGTTGACAAATCAACAACTTTTGATTATAATAGACTTGTTGAGAAATCAACAAGTCTATTTTTAGGAGAAATTGCTATGATTGGTCGTTTTGAAGTTTTCACATTGGGATTATCTGAGATAATGTCAAGCTGGAATAAAATTGCCGCTGATGAAATGGGTGCCTTTGGACTCAAAGGCACCTATGTAATATACCTTATAGCCTTGTATAAGCACCACGAGGGGCTTACCTCTGCAAATCTTTCCGAAATGTGTAACCGTGACAAGGCAGAGGTTTCCCGTGCTATTAAGGCGCTGGAGTCAAAAGGACTTATTGTTCGTAAAAATACTACCGTAAACGGCTACCGTGCCAAAATAACCTTGACCGAGCAGGGAAGAGAAGCAACAAAAACCCTCCGTGAAAGAGTAAAGCTCGCCGTTGAAAAGGGTGGTGAGGGTCTTACCGAAAAGCAGAGGGAGAACTTCTATAATGCTCTTGAAATAATATCAGTAAACTTAAAGAAAATCAGCAAAGAGGGACTTTAATATGAATCCATTAAAAAAAGCGTTTTGCAGAGTGTATCAGTTCTGCTTTCATCTGGCACTCCCTGTACTTCCGTACAGAGAGCCTAAAATACTTAAAAGTGTGAATGAAATTCCTGCAGAAATCAAAAAACTCAATCTTAAAAAAGCACTTATTATAACAGATGAATTTCTGAAAAAATCCGGTGCAACAGAAGAAATGGAGCTTTCGCTCCATGGAGGCAATCTGGAATACATACTATATGACGGCACACGCCCCAATCCTACCGTAGAAAATGTGGAGGAAGCACTTAAGCTTTATAACAATCAAAAATGTGAGTGTCTTATTGCATTTGGAGGCGGCAGTGCAATGGATTGTGCAAAAGCAGTCGGTGCAAGAGTGGCATACCCCAAAAGAAGCCTTGACAAACTGAAAGGCGACCTCAGAATTTTCAGAAAACTTCCCCTGCTTTTTGCCGTTCCCACAACAGCAGGTACGGGAAGCGAGGTTACGGTAACGGCGGTTATAACCGACACAGCAAAAAAACATAAGTACACAATGAATTCTTTTCCCTTGATTCCGCATTTTGCTGTGCTTGACCCCAAGGTAACATATACTTTGCCTAAACCTCTTACATCAACTACGGGAATGGATGCACTTACCCACGCTGTGGAGGCATATATCGGCAGGTCAACAAGCAAGGAAACAAGGCTGCTTTCCAAGGAAGCAGTAAAGCTCATAATTGAAAACATTGAAACAGCTTACAATGAACCGGAGAACTACATAGCCCGTGAAAATATGTTGAAAGCCGCATACAAGGCAGGGATTGCATTTTCCAAATCCTATGTTGGCTATGTTCACGCAGTAGCACATTCATTGGGCGGTCAGTATAACATTCCCCACGGGCTTGCAAACACCGTTCTTCTTCCTGTTGTGCTTGAGGCATACGGGGAAAAGATTCACAAAAAACTATATGAGCTTGCAGTTTTTTCGGGTGTTGCAGAAAAAGACGATTCATATAAAATTGCCGCAGAAAAATTTATAGAGAAGATAAAAACTTTGAATAAAAATATGTCTGTTCCCGAAAAGCTTCAGGGAATAAGAGAGGAAGATATTCCTGTTATGTCAAGACACGCTGACAGAGAGGGAAATCCGCTTTATCCCGTTCCCGTTTTGATGAATGCAAAGGAACTGGAAAAATTTTACTATAAAGTAATGGAGTAGAAATATGAATATTGAAGAAATCCTTGTAAAACAGCGTGAGTTTTTCTCAACGGGCGTGACAATCCCTGTGAAATTCCGTATAGAAATGCTCAGGAAACTGTACAAATCCGTAAAAGAAAACGAGCAGGCAATAAATGATGCTTTAAAGGCAGATTTGGGCAAAAGTGATTTTGAGGGCTTTATGTGTGAGGTTGGCTTATCCCTTACGGAAATCAGCTATATGATAAAGCATACAAAGAAATTTGCAAAGAGAAAAATTGTTTATACACCTCTTCCGCAATTTGCTTCCACAAGTTTCAAAAAACCGTCACCCTACGGAAATGTACTTATTATGAGTCCGTGGAACTATCCCTTTCTCCTTACAATAGACCCGTTGGCAGATGCCATTGCGGCGGGAAATACTGTGGTTATTAAGCCCAGTGCATACTCGCCCGAAACAAGCAATATAGTAAAGAAAATCATAGAAGACTGCTTCCCTCCCGAATATGTTTCAGTAGTAACTGGAGGAAGAAAGGAAAACAGCGAGCTTCTCAGTCAGAAGTTTGATATGGTATTCTTTACGGGAAGTCAGGCAGTAGGCAAAGAAGTTCTTCGTCGTTGCAGTGAGCATCTTACTCCTGCCGTACTTGAGCTTGGCGGAAAGAGTCCCTGCATAATAGATTCCACGGCAAAAATCAAGCTTGCTGCTAAAAGAATTGTTTTCGGTAAATATCTTAACTGCGGTCAGACCTGTGTTGCTCCCGACTATGTACTTTGCCACAAGGATGTAAAAGATGAGCTTATAAAAGAGATTAAAAAGCAGATTAAGAAGCAGTACGGTGAAAATCCTCTTAAAAACCCCGACTACGGAAAGATAATAAACGAAAAGCATTTTGACAGAATTAACGGGCTTATTGATAAGGAAAAGCTTGTATGGGGAGGAGAATCGGACAGAAATACACTTCAGATTGCTCCAACTGTTATGGAGAATGTAACCTTTGATGATAAGGTTATGCAGGAGGAAATTTTTGGTCCCGTACTTCCCATAATTACTTACGATAAGTTTGAAGATTTATTTGAAATTTTAAAGGGCAGGCAAAAGCCCCTTGCACTTTACATATTTTCGGAAAACCGCAAAAACATCAACGCCATTCTTGAAAGGATATCCTTTGGAGGTGGCTGTATCAATGATGTTGTTATACACCTTGCAACAAGTGAAATGGGTTTTGGAGGTGTAGGTGAAAGCGGTATGGGCTCATACCACGGCAAGACGGGATTTGATGCTTTCTCCCATACAAAGAGTATTGTGGATAAAAAGACATTTATGGATTTACCGATGCGTTATCAGCCATATCACAGAAAAATTAACGGTAAGCTATTGAAAATGTT
Organism: Clostridia bacterium; assembly: GCA_045605405.1. GTDB lineage: Bacteria > Bacillota > Clostridia > UMGS1883 > UMGS1883 > UMGS1883. The sequence continues at coordinate 5,999 of JAZUPX010000036.1, read as the reverse complement.
TTTGAAATAGTATAAAATTAAAATATATTATATAAGGTGGTAAAAATTATGGCTATTCAGTATTATGATGTTCAGCCCTTTAAAAATCTCCGCGAGATGTTGGAGCTGGCAAAAAACGAGTCAGGCGACAAGGTTGCCTATATGTTCAAAGGCAAAAACAAGGAAGTTTGCCAAAGAACATATGCAGAATTTTATGAGGACGTATATTCCCTCGGTACTGCTTTGGCTTCAAAGGGTATCAGTAAGGGACATATTGCCTGCATCGGTGAAAACAGCTATAAGTGGATTAATACATATCTTTCAGTACTTCTTTCAGACTGCGTGTTTGTAGGTATTGACAAGGAGCTTCCTCAGGCTGATTATCTTCACATTATGGAGGATAGCGACAGCGAGGTTATCTTCTATCAGGGAAAATACGAAGAAACTCTTCGTGAGAAGAGGGAGGAGCTTTCAAAGGTTAAGTTTTTCGTTGGCTTTGACCGTGAAGAACACGACGGAGATTTCCTTTCTTTTGATTTGCTTCTGGAAGAGGGAAGAAAGCTTTACAAAGACGGTGATACAAGCTTCGTTGATATGAAAAACGATTTTGAAACTATGAAGATGCTTGTATATACATCAGGTACAACAGGAATGTCAAAGGGTGTTATGCTCAACGAGAAAAACCTTGTTTCTCTTGTTTATCACGGACTTCGTACTGCGACAATCTATACCACGTGTCTTTCCATTCTTCCTTATCATCATACATATGAAGCGGTTTGCGGTATCCTTGTGGGTATTCATCACAGAGTTACTCTTTGCATCAATGAAAGCCTTCGTATGATAGCAAAAAACCTTAACCTCTATAAACCTGACTATATGTATGTCGTTCCGGCAGTTGCACTGGCACTTCATAAGAATGTTCTCAAAAATGCTGAAAAGCAGGGTAAACTCAAGATGCTTCTCACAATGATGAAAGTAAGCAACGGACTCCGCAAGGTGGGTATTGACCTCAGAAGAAAGCTTTTTAAGTCTGTTCATGACGGTCTTGGCGGAAATCTTCTTGAGGTTGTGTGCGGTGGTGCACCCATTCCTGTTGATACAGCATATTTCTTTGATGCAATCGGTATTATGATTCTTAACGGCTACGGTATTACCGAATGTTCTCCCCTTGTAAGTGTTAACAGCCCCAAGGACAGCGACTACAGAACTGTTGGTTATCCGCTTCCCTGCCTTGAAGTCAAGGTTGATGAACCTGACGAGGATGGTATCGGTGAAATCTGCGTAAAAGGTGACACCGTAATGCTTGGCTATTACAAGAAGCCTGAGCAGACTGCCGAGGTTATGGTTGATGGTTGGTTCCACACGGGTGACTACGGTTATGTAAATAAAAAAGGTCAGATTCTTATCACAGGCAGAAAGAAGAATATCATCGTTCTTGATAACGGTAAGAACATCTACCCCGAGGAACTTGAAAAGTATATCTATATGCTTCCCTATGTAAAGGATGCAGTAGTATATGATTCCACAGATGACGGAAAGGTAGTCCTCTGTGCAGAAATTTATCCCGACTCCGAGCTTCTTGGTGATGCAGATATTAATGCAGATGTACACAGAGTTCTTGCTGAACTTCCTTCATACAAGCAGATTAACAAGATTGTACTCCGTGATACAGAATTTCCCAAGAATGCTTCCCAGAAAATTGTAAGAGGCAAAATTGAAAAGAAATAATAACAAAACAGCACTGAGAAATCAGTGCTGTTTTGCTATCCATTCTTTTTTATATTCATCTGAGACCGTTTCGTTTTTCAGAAACTTTATTACCTCGCACAGCTTTCCTACCGAGTACTCTACCATTGCACGGGCAATTCTTTCGTTCATGCCGTCGTGCATATCTCCCTCGTAGGAGTTGGGGAAGTTTGCCATCCAGGAAAAGGGGGTATTGATTCTTAGTTTATTGAATTCATCAAAACGGTGAGTCGATTCATTGCTTTCGTCATACACCTTGTCAAGGCGTACCGTTTCGGGACGCGTTCCGTATACCCAGCCCGTTTCAATAAAATCTGCATGACCGAATCTTTTCTTTTCGTCGTTATAGCTTTGCAGTACCTTTCGGTCCTCGGTTGTAAGGTATTTATACCCCTCGTTAAGTAGCTTCTTGGGTGTGGCAAAGTCAGAACCTAAGGAGTAGTCAAACACGCTGTAGGGAGTCTTCTCATAAAGCACCCCTCTTGAAAAGTATGAAATCATAGTCTGGTTTCCGCCGTGTCCGTTGTAAATAAGTATCTTGTCAAAGCCGTTGCGGTAGATTTCACTGCAGGTTTCTTTTAATATCTGGAGTCTTAATTCAGGTGAAAAAATAACAGTTCCCTTAAATTCGCCTGCACCTGTCTTTTCACCAAAATACATTGTGGGGAATACCATTGCTGTTTCGATTTCTGCTGCCCTCTTGGCAATTTCCGTTATATGAATTACATCCGTTCCCACAGGCAGATGCTGTCCATGTTTTTCAAGACACCCAACGGGAAGAATACACAGTCCTTTTGATTCTTTTATTGCATTTTGAAACTCTTCTTCACGAAGATTTTCCCATATCATAATAGTACTCCTTCAAAAATGATAAATTTACGAATTAGTTTCGTATTCTAACATGTTGACAAACAAAATGAAAGTTGATATAATGGCGTATGGTGAAGATTATCAGCCTATTTCCTGACTTTTTAAAAGACAGGAAATATCTGCGGAAACGGGTGCAGGAACCTTTTCTGTAATGGCTTTTTCGATTTCTTCCATACGGAAGATGCAATCTTTGAGAGCATCTTTCAAAAGGTCGGGGAGCGTATGGTCCAAAGCGTCGGTATATACCCCAGCAGATTGTATCTTGCCCTCCTTTACATCAAGCTGAAGCTCGATGTTTCCCCAAGGGAAATTTCCCTCACAGGAAAAGGTAAAGGGGAGGGATGGCGCATATAAGTATTCCCAGCTTGCATATTCTTCGGCAAGGTCAGATATTCCGGCAGTATCGTCAATTACAAAAGGCGACGGTGAAAGTCCATAAACTTTCCCGAATGCTGAAAGCATATAATCTTTCATCATTTCGATTGTGAGTGCAGGATTGATTTCCGACAGATTGATAACACGGGATTTTACCGATTTAACACCCTTTGACTGCAGTTTTGCTTTGGGGGGAGTAAGGTATTTTCCAAGCTTTTGCTTATCTGCGTTTACAAGGATTGTTCCGTGATGGTAGGATTTGCCCCTTGAATTGTAGAAAGCATTTCCTGAAAATTTTCTACCATCGGCAAGAATGTCGTTACGGCCTGAAATTTCAGCAGAGATTCCACCAAGTGCACAGGCTTCTTTAATAACCTGCATTTGCTTTGAAAGGTCGTAGTTTTCTGTCCGGCACAAGAATGTAAAGTTTAGATTTCCCAAATCGTGGAAAACACTTCCTCCGCCGGATAATCTCCGTGCGAGATGACCACCGTCTTCTTCAAGAAGTGCACATTTGCACTCAGTTAAGGCATTCTGATTTTTGCCTATTACTACGGTGTTCTGATTCTGCCACAGATACAGGATGATTTCATCATTCCCCACGCTGTCAAGGAGATATTTCTCCGTTGCGAGATTGGTGTAGGGATTGTGACAGTTATTAGTATAAAAATAAATCTTCTTTATCATATCATCACCTTCTCTCATTATACGAGAAATTCCTCTTTACGTCAATGCATAAATCGGTAAAAAATGAACTAAAGCAATTGACGGCAAAATTAACTTGTTGTATAATTATTTTAGATTATAATAAAATTTTTAATATAAATAGGAGGGGTCATTTTGGCTAATGCAGTAATTATGCCCAAGGCAGGTATTACAGTTGAAAGCTGTATTATTGGCACATGGGAAAAGAAAGTCGGAGATTCGGTTAAGGTAGGAGATATCCTCTTTACATACGAAACCGATAAAGCAAGTTTCGAATGTGAATCTACCGAAGAAGGTACAATTTTGGAAATTTTCTTCAATGACGGTGACGAAGTTCCCTGTCTTATGAATGTTTGTGCAATCGGTGCTCCCGGTGAAGATTGTTCTGCACTCCGTCCCGGTGATGCGGCTCCCGCAGCAGAAGCACCTCAGGAAGCTCCCAAGGAGGAAGCCCCTGCGGCAACTCCCACGCAGACTCCCGCAGAAACCACAGCAGTAGCAGGGGATAAGACAGCAGTTTCTCCCAGAGCGAAGAAGCTTGCTGAAAGAGCAGGCGTAGATGCTTCTCTTGCAACACCCACAGGCCCCAACGGCAGAATTATAGAGCGTGATGTAAGAACACTTATGGAAAACCCCGTAGCAGCACCTGCTGTAACAGCAACACCTGCAGCTCAGGCAATCCCCGAAGCAGAGTACGAGGATGTGAAGTTCAGCGGAATTCGCCGTGCTATCAGCAAGTCTATGAGCACATCACTTTCCACAATGGCTCAGCTTACACACAATACATCTTTCGATGCGACCCAAATCCTCGCTTACAGAAAGCTTCTTAAAGCTTCCGAGGGTGAGGTTAGCGGTATCACACTTGGAGATATCGTTCTTTACGCAGTATCAAGAACTCTTCTTAATCATCCCGACCTTAATGCTCATATGCTGGATGATAACAATATTCGTCTCTTCAAGCACGTTAACCTCGGCGTTGCAGTTGACACTCCCCGTGGACTTATGGTTCCCACAATCTTCAACGCAGACCAGAAGAGCCTGCTTGAAATTTCCAAGGAAGTTAAAGAGCTTGCGGCAGCCTGCCGTGAGGGTAACATCAGCCCCGATAAGCTTTCCGGTGGTACATTCACAGTATCCAACCTCGGTAATATGGGCGTTGAATCCTTTACTCCCGTTATCAATCCTCCGCAGACAGGTATCCTCGGCGTATGCGGTACAGTAGACAGAGTTAAGAAGGGTAAAGACGGCGAAATCAAGATTTATCCTGCTATGGGTCTCAGCCTTACATATGACCACCGTGCAGTAGACGGAACACCTGCGGCAAGATTCCAGAAGGAACTCGGTTATAATCTTGAAAACTTCACAGCATTACTCGCTAAATAAGGAGAAATAGATATGGAAATTTTTGACGTATTGGTTCTTGGCGGCGGCCCCGGCGGATATCTCTGTGCGGAGCGTGCAGCCCAGAACGGACTTAAAGCGGCTGTTTTTGAAAAGAAAGCACTTGGTGGTACTTGCCTTAACGAGGGCTGTATCCCCACAAAGACGCTTCTTAATTCATCCAAGATGTATCGCCACGCTAAGGAAAGCGAAGCTTTCGGCGTTACTGCAGAGGGTGTAAAGTATGACCATGCAAAGGTTATTGAGAGAAAAGATAAAGTAGTAAAGACACTCGTTTCAGGTGTTGGTGCTACAATGAAAGCTAACAAGGTAACAGTTATCACTGCAGACGCAAAGGTTAACGGCCGTGATGAAAACGGCTTCCTCGTAGAAGCTGACGGTCAGGTTTACGCTGGCAAGAAGCTTGTAATTGCATCTGGTTCAGAAACAGTTGTTCCTCCCGTTCCCGGCCTTAAGGAAGGTATCGAATCAGGCTTCGTTGTTACAAATCGCGAAGTTCTTGATGAAAAGACTCTTCCCAAGGAAATGGTTGTTATCGGCGGCGGTGTAATCGGTCTTGAAATGGCTTATTACTTCGCAAGCGTTGGCACAAAGGTAACCGTTATCGAAATGATGCCCAAGATAGCAGGTGCAACAGACCCCGAAATCTGTAAGGTTATTACAGAAGCTTTTGAAAAACGCGGTATGGTATTCAAGCTTTCCTGCAAAGTTTTGGAAGTTAAGAAAGACAGCGTTATTTACGAAGAAAACGGTGAGAAGAAAGAAATCAAATGTGATAAGGTTCTTCTTTCCGCAGGCCGCAGACCCGCAACCGCTGGTATCGGTATAGAAACCTTGGGTCTTGATATGGACAGAGCAGCCATAAAGACAGACAGACATCTTTGCACCAATGTTTCCGGCGTATATGCCGTAGGTGACTGTAA
>JAZUPX010000035.1:0-9990 GCA_045605405.1 Clostridia bacterium | reverse complement strand
ATGTGAAAGGAAGCATTCTTACTGCAGCGGCAGTAGTGCTTTTGCTTGTGTAGGTGTGATATATGGAAGTAGATTTAATTTTTCAGATTGCAGGAATCGGGATAATTGTTTCTGTTATGAATGTACTGCTCTCAAGAAGCGGACGGGATGAGCAGGCACTTATGATTACCATTGCAGGGCTTGTAATTGTGCTGATGATGGTGGTAAAGGAAATAGCAGAGCTTTTCAGCACGGTAAAGACGGTGTTCGGGTTATGAGTGTAGCAGGATTAACGGCGGCAGGAGTGTGCATATGCGTGCTGATACTTACTGTTAAAAGTACAAGAAGTGACATAGGGCTTACGGTGTCGATTGCGGCAACGGTTTTTTTGTCTGCGGCAGTAATTCCCTACGTAATAGAGGTGGTTTCGGCGGTAAAGGATTTTGCAACGATTAGCAGTGCAGGGAAAAACTTCATTGTCCCGATACTTAAAATTACAGGCATTGCCTACATAAGCCAGATTGGGACAGACCTGTGCCGTGATGCGGGAGAAACTGCCCTTGCTTCAAGAATAGAAACGGCAGGAAAGCTTGGAATTACCGTTATTATGATTCCTCTTGCAAAGGATGCCTTTTCTAAAATTATGGAGATACTTTTATGACGGCAGAAAATATAAACCCCATTATATCGCAAAGCTCTGCCCAAAATATTGAAAAGGTGCTGGGAGATTTTAATTTTAACAGCATTGTAGACGATATTGTAGGCGGAAAATTCTCTCCCGATTCGCAAAATATAATAACAAGGCTTATTTCACTTTTCTTGGGAGAGCTTAAAACTGCATTTGCACTTATCGGAAGTATTGCGGTAATCATAATTGTAAGTGCGTTTATCAGCAACATAAACAAGTCATTCAGCAAAAATACGGTCAGTGAAGCTACGGGTATGGCAATATTTATATACATATCGGCAATTGCGGCAGCGGCATTCAGCGCTGCATCGGGATATGTGCTTCAGACCCTGAGTGACATCATTCTTTTTGTTCACAGCATTATTCCTGCCACAGCAACTCTCTGTATGTCGGGCGGTGAATATGTCACCGCAACAATGGCACACCCCGTTATATTTTTTATATGCAGTTGTGCAGGAACGCTGATAAGGAATTTCATTACACCCCTTGTCCTTTTGAGGGCGGTGTGCATACTTTTGTGTGCCGTTACGGGAAATGATTCCTTGAATGAGTTTTCCGAGCTTTTTGCAAAGCTTCACAAGACGGTGCTTGCCTTTGCTATGTCCATTTTTGCAGGGATTTTAGGGATAAGCTCCTTTGCGGCAGCAAGCTTCGACTCCCTTGCGGCACGGGGTGTAAAGTTTGCAATCAGCTCCTCTGTACCCGTTGTCGGCGGCTCTCTTGCGGAAGCTATGAGCTCTGTGGCAGGAAGTGCAATGCTCCTTAAAAATGCAGTCGGACTTGGCGGCGTGATTGTGCTTTTTGCAATGTTTGCCCTGCCGTTATTAAAAATATGGGCACTCTCCCTTGCGTTTCGCATTACAGGGGCATTTACTGCACCCGTCAGCGAAAAAAGAGTGACGGAAATTCTCAGGAAATTAGGCGACTGTATAGATATGCTCTTTTCTTCGATTGCATCAATGGGCACAATTATGATAATAGGAATTGCCGCAATATTGTAGGAGATGATATTATGCGTGAATATATGACCGCACTTGGGAGTGTGCTTATAATCACGGCATTTGCAAAAATGCTTGTGCCTGAGGGAAGCATTAAAAAATATGTTTCTCTTGCAACGGGATTTATGATTATAAGCACCGCACTTTCCATTTTGCCTGGGAAATTGGGTGATATATCTTTTTCGGAGGATTCGTTCAGGTTTAATGATGATGAAATAACAAAAATAGAGGCCGAGTACAAGGCGGAGGTTATAAAAGAACACAGAAAAAACCTGAGTGGTAAAATTGAGGCACAGATGAGGCACGGCTCAAAAGCATTTGCAGAGGTTTCTCCCGACGGGCAGATTATAAGCGTTACTCTTGTTTTAAAAGGTGATGAAAGCAAGGCCCTACAGTACGTTGTGGAGGAGCTTGGGGTAGATAGGGAAAGGATTAAAATAAAATATGATAAAGATTGACAAACTTTTCAGGGATAAAAATACAAGCACCATAATATATATATTAGTAGCCGTGGGAATACTGCTTATGACTTTCGGTACGGCAGGGAAAAATTCTGTGCCGAAAACCGTCGAATCGGTAACAGAGTTGTCCCGTGCAAGGGAAGCAGAGCTTATTTTGTCGGAAATTAAGGGTGTCGGCAATGTAAGGGTTATGATTTCGGAGGAACAAAAATCAGACAGCTCTCTGTTCGCGGATAAAGAAGCGGACGGCAAGGGGTCAAAAGCCTCTGTTTTGATTGTTGCCGACGGCGGAGCAGACGGGCGTATCCGTGAAAAAATCATCAGGGCGGCATCCGTCGCTCTGGGTGTTGATTCCCATAAAATCCAGGTGTTTGAAAGGAAGGAATAATATGATGATGGTTGTAAAGAAAAAACAGCTTGTAGTTGCCGCACTTGCTGTAATAATAGGAACTGCGGGGTATCTTAATGCAGGAAAAAATGAAGACACTCCAACCGATACAAAATATATGGGAGAGGCACAGCTTGTAAATTCCTCCGAAACAACGGAGGTTGACGGAGGCGACTTCTTTTCTCAGGCAAGAATAGACCGTGAAGCAGGAAGAAGCCGCAGTATAGAAACCTTTAATGCGGTACTCCAGAACGAAAATGCAGGCACAGAGGCAAAAGCAAGTGCAGAACAAGGGGTCCTGGAACTGGCTCAGAATACGGAAACGGAAACGGCAATTGAAAATCTTCTCCGTGCAAAGGGCTTTGAGGATGCCGTTTGTTACATAAATAACGGTATGGCAAACGTGGTTGTAAAAACAGATATGCTTGACAGCACAGGTGCGGCACAAATTTCGGAAATTGTGACTCAGCAAAGCGGCATTGCACAGGAAAAAATAAAGATAATGGAAATGAACTGATAAAATATCTTGATTATTTTTCACTTTGGTGATAAAATACCTATATAAACGCACGAAAGGAAGTGTTTAGTGTGGCTGAGAATTTCATCGCTACAGAAAACGGTAATATAAAAATTTCTCCCGAAGTTATAATTCGTATCAGTGCTATATCTGCCCGCGAGGTAGAGGGTGTAGCAGGCTTGGGTACATCGGGCGGTTTTGCAGAGTTCCTTGGAAAGGTTAATCAGGAAAAGGGTATCAAGGTTGAGCTTGGGGAGGATTCAGCAACAATCGACGTGCATGTAAGTGTTGAGTTCGGTGTAAAAATCAACGAGGTTGCATACAACCTGCAGAAAGCGGTAAAGAATGCCGTTGAAGCATATGCAGGTATTGATAATGTAACGGTCAATGTTTTTGTTGACGGAATTGAGCCGGATAAAACTGCAGAGAAAAAGGCAGAAAAATAAAGAGGTAACAATATGATAACAGAATATACAAACCGTGGTGTGTGTTCCCGTAAAACGGTTATTGACCTTGCCCCTGACGGAACTATCAATGATATTTCCATTATAGGCGGTTGTAACGGAAACACAAACGGTCTGGCAAAGCTTCTGAAAGGTATGAATGCCCGTGACGCAATCCTCAGATTAAAGGGGATTGACTGCAACGGCAGAGGCACAAGCTGTCCCGATCAGGTTGCAAAGGCGCTGACAGAAGCTCTTGAAAAAATGTAAGCTAAAAACTCCTCAAAGGATTTCCTTTGAGGAGTTTTTCTCTACAATACGATAATATCATCCATTTTTACATCAAATTTTCCGTGGGGGATGTCTTCAAGGAAAAATTCTCTTTGACAAACACCCAACTTGAAAGGGGTAATTCCCTCCAAAAATCTGTCATAATAGCCTTTCCCATAGCCAAGGCGGTAACCGTTTTTGTCAAAGGCTACTCCGGGAACTATGACAAAGTCAATTTTCTCCTTAGGAAATTCTTCGGGTGATTCTGGCTCGAGAATTTTAAACTTGCCCTCTTTTAAATCCTCCAAAGAATTTATGGGGCAGGCAATCATATCTCCCTCTTCATTGATACAGTAGGGGACTAAAACCTTTTTATCCCTCAAAAGCTCCTGTATTAGCCCATACGTATCAACTTCACCGTGGGCGGAAACATAGCAGAAAACTGTCTTTGCCGCTACAAATTCAGGATATTTTTCAAGCATTTTTATGCTTAGTTTTTGTGGGATAATGCTTTTCCGCAGGCAAAGAAGCTCTTTACGGAGAGCCTTCTTTTTATTATCCATTATAGTTTTCCTCTGCATTTTTGCGGATTTGGGCAATGGTTTCAACATAGGGAGGCTTTGCAAATACAGCACTTCCTGCAACGAAAACATTTACTCCTGCCTTTGCAGCAAGTGCGGCAGTTTCGGCATTTATGCCACCGTCCATCTGAATATCTATGTTTTTTCCGTCCTTGTGGGCGCGGATATTTTTTACCTTATCAAGTACCTCGGGCATAAACTTCTGTCCGCCAAAGCCGGGAACAACGCTCATTACAAGCACCATATCAAGCTTGTGAAGTACGGGGAAAATAGTTTCCTCACTTGTAGCAGGCTTAATTGCTACGGCTGCTTTTACACCGAAGGAATGTATGTAGTCAATAAGCTCGTCCATATCCTCTACACATTCCTGATGGAAGGTGATAAGCTCGGCCCCTGCCTTTACAAAAGGCTCTACAAACATACGGGGATTTTCCACCATCAGATGGCAGTCAAAGAAAAGTCCCGAAGCTTCTCTGATGGATTTTACAATATCGGGACCCATAGAGAGGTTGGGTACAAAATGCCCGTCCATAATGTCGATATGCGCCCACTCGGCACCTGCCTTTTCTATTGCGAGAACATCTTCCCTGAGTGCACCGAAATCCGATGCAAGTATTGAAGGTGCTATTTTAATCATAATTTTCAATCCTTTCTTTCCCAATCCTTGATTTCTTTTAATTTGTTATATAGTGAAATATAATTTTCATAACGGCTTTTTGCAATAATGCCTTCATCCACGGCATCCTTTACACAGCAACCCTTTTCACCAACGTGGTTGCAGGTGCGGAATTTACACATACCTTGCCTTTCAGCAATTTCGGGAAAATACTGCCACAAATCACCTGCACGGATTTCGTCCGCCTCCAGCCTTGAAAATCCGGGCGTGTCAAAGACAAAACCGCTCTCCGTTTCCATAAGCTCTACGTGACGGGTTGTGTGCTTCCCTCGTTGAATCTTACTTACATCCCCCGTTTTTAAGGAAACGCCGGTAATTCTTTTAAGAAGACTGGATTTTCCAACCCCCGAAAGGCCTGCAAAAGCAACGGTCTTTCCCTTAATTGCTTTACGGATTATGTCTGTACCCTCTCCCGTTTTTGCACTTGCCGAAATGCAGGGGTAGGATGCCCTTTCGTAGACTGATATAAAGTCCTTTATCTCGTCATTTTCTGCCAAATCGGTCTTATTAAGGCATATTATAGCCTCAATTCCCTTGCTTTGGGCAATGACAAGAAGCTTATCTATAAGCATAAAATCGGGAAGCGGAGATTTAGCCGCAGAAACAAGGACTAACACATCCACATTGCTGACACCGGGGCGGATGAGAAAATTTTTTCTGGGATGAATTTTCACAATATGCCCCGTACCGTCGCTATTAAACTCAATTGTAACTTTGTCACCTACAATGGGGGAAAGTTCATTTTTGCGGAATTTTCCGCGGGCGTGACATTCTACCGTATCGTTTTCGGTTCTGACATAGTAGAATCCCCCGATTCCCTTTACGATTGTGCCGTCGGCACAGCTTTTATTTTTTATCACTATTTTACCTCTTTCGTGGCTATATAGGTATCGTTATAATAAATGTCTGCACCGTGGGAAATATCAACACCTGCCGAAACATCAAAGGTTACTGTTGCATTTCCCGAGGTTGTTGTAACGTCTGCCTCATACACCTTTTTCCCGTCAAGCATAATTTTCACCTTGGTAGGTGCTGTTTTGCTGAGAGAAGAAAGGGATACGCTGACCTTTTTTGGCTTTTCCGTTGTGGATGATGTGGTCTTGTCCGAGCCTTGGTTTTCGTCTGCCTTGGCTTTTCCTGTGGACACGTATATCTCAATAACCGTGCCTGTGGGAACTACGGAATTGGCCTTTTTGCCCTGACGGATAACCTCCCCCTTAATAACGGTGGAGCTATCCTCTTCAACAACCTTTACCTCTAAATTGTTCCTTTCGATTTCAACTATTGCCTCCTGCTGAGTGGAGCCTACCACATCGGGAACATAGGTGTTTTCAGCACCCTTTGATACAAAAAGGGTTATCTCGTCACCCTCACCCATCTGTGTATCCTTGGAGGGAAGATGCTTGATTATTTTGCCCTCTTCATAGGTGTTGCTGTCCTCCTGTTCTATAACAACAGTAAGACCTTTTTCCTCAAGCATTTCCTGAATTTCGGCACAATCCTTGCCTGTATAATCGGCAAGCTTTATGAGTACGGGCCCGCGGCTTACCGTAAGCTTGATTTCTCTTTTTGTCTTTATTTTGAAGCCACCATCGGGATTCTGGTCTATGATTTTGCCTTTTTCTTCGTCGGAGAAAACTTCTTCTGCAATTGAAACGGTAAAGGTCACATCCTTGTTGGAATTTCTTTCTGCTTCAATTGCGGCTTCTTCAAAGGTCATTCCCGTAAAATCAGGAATGGCATATTCTTTCCCTGTTTCACCGAAAAAGACGTATATTACAAGAATTATTGAAAGTATAAATACTGAAAACAGTGATATTGCCGCAATAAGAAGATTTTTATGAGCGTCTTTCTTCCTTTGCTTAGTCGTGCGGCGAGCTGAACCTGAATTACGGGATGTTTTCTTTTCAGTGTGCGAGGTGGATTCTCCGTTATAGGCATTAAGTGATGACACACTTACCGACGGATTCTGATAAACCGTCACAAGGTCTTCAAGAATTTCTGTTGCGGAGGCGTAACGAAGCCTTTGCTCCTTACACATTGCACGCATAATAATAGCTTCAATTCCAGGAGTAATGTCAGGATTTACCAGAGAGGGAAGTGTGGGTTCCTGGTTAATGTGTTGCATTACAACGGAGATGCTTTCCTCCGCGTCAAAGGGAAGTTTTCCTGTGAAAAGCTCATACATCACGACCCCGAAAGAATAAATATCACTTCTGTGGTCTGTATATCCGCCCCTTGCCTGCTCGGGAGAGAGGTAGTGGGCGCTTCCCACCGCATACTGACCTGAATTAACCGTTGTAGTGTTATTTGCCGCCCTTGCAATACCGAAATCGGCAACCTTGATTTTTCCGCTGTCTGTAAGAACAATATTCTGTGGCTTAATATCTCTGTGTACCACGTGCTTTGAATGAGCGTGCTCAAGAGCACGGCAAATCTGCATAGCAAAGTTCATTGCTTCTCTTCTGGGAAGAAGTCCCCCTTTGGAATTTATGTAGTTTTTGAGAGTTACACCCTCTAAAAGCTCCATAACAATATAATGAAGACCGTCCTCTTCTCCTACATCGTATATCTGTACGACATTCTGGTGGGAAAGACTTGCTGCCGCCTGAGATTCAACCTTGAAACGGCGGATAAATTCTTCATTTTCTTTAAATTCCTCTCTGAGAATTTTTATTGCGACATTTCTGCCAAGCATTTTATCAGTCGCTTTATATACTACTGCCATACCGCCCATACCGATGCGTTCAAGCAGTTCATATCTGCTTCCTAAAATTTTAGCTTCCATCATATTTCCTCCATAATTCAAAACCAATCATATTACTGCGATAACAACTGTAATGTTATCTGTACCACCGGTTTCGTTGGCACGGCGAACAAGCACTTTCGCCTTTTCTTCCAGTGTATTGTCCGATGAAATGATTTTACAGATATCCTCCTCCGTCAGCATATTGGTAAGTCCGTCACTGCACATCAGAAGGATGTCGCCGGGGGATAATTTTTCATATGTTACATCGGCATCTGTTTCGGGGGATGTTCCCAGAGCCCTTAAAATAATGTTTTTTTGCGGATGATTGAGAGCTTCTTCCTCTGTTATTGTGCCTGTTTCAATCATATATTCTACAAGAGAATGGTCTTTTGTAAGCCTTGTGAAACTACCTTTTTTGCTGTTTAGCTTATATATCCTGCTATCGCCTATGTGGGCTATATATGCAGTGTTTTTTGCAATAAGACATATATCGCAGGTTGTACCCATTCCCACAAGCTCGGGAGCTTTTTTTGAGAGGGCAATAATTTCGCGGTTGGCCTTTTCAAGAACTTCAGAAAGAAGAAGCATTATCTGTCCGGGAAGCATTTTTGGGGTCAAAGCATTTTCAAGTCCCGATACTACTGTTTCTATTGCTTTCCTGCTGGCAGTTTCACCTCCGCGGTGTCCGCCCATACCGTCAGCTACGATAAGAAGTGTATAACCGCCAATTTCTCCGGAATAACAATTGTCCTCGTTATTTTCACGGAGCATTCCGCGGTCGGTTAATGAATAAAACTGCATTTTACCACCACCTTTTATAGTTCATTGTTTCTGAGCTGTCCGCAGGAGGCATTTATATCTGCACCAAGCTCCCTGCGGATTGTTGCATTTATCCCCATACTTTCAAGTGCTTTCTGAAAGTCACGGGTTTCCTTTTCATTGGTACGCACATTATTGCGTTCTGTTACGGGGTTTACGGGTATTAAATTCACATGGCAGTTCCTGCCCCGAAGAAGCGCTGCCAGCCTTTTTGCCTCACCAAAAGAGGCATTCTGTCCCTTTACAAGGGCATATTCAAAGGTAATACGTCTGTGTGTCTTTTCAAAGTAATAGTCGCACGCACTCATAAGCTTTTCCAGAGAATAAGCCTTTGCCACGGGCATCAGCCCTTTTCTTACTTCGTCTGTGGGTGCGTGGAGGGAAATTGCCAGATTTATGGGAATCTCCTCATCTGCAAAATCACGGATTCTGTCCGCAAGTCCGCAGGTGGAGAGGGTAATGTGTCTGTATCCCATATTCATACCAGACTCATCATTGATGTTTTTAAGGAATTTTATTATGTTGTCATAGTTATCGAATGGCTCACCAATGCCCATAATAACCACATTGCTGATTTTTTCGCCCAAATCTTTCTGTGCACGGAGAATCTGTCCCTCGATTTCAAAGGGGGAAAGATTCCTCTCCAATCCGTGGAGAGTAGAAGCACAGAAAGTGCATCCCATACGGCAACCCACCTGACTTGATATGCAAATGCTCTTGCCGTGGTGATAGTCCATTACAACACTCTCGATAATATTGCCGTCGGAGAGCTTAAAAAGGTATTTCACCGTACCGTCAAGCCTGCTTACAAGCTTTTTGTAGACTGTGGGGAGAAATATTTCAAAATCCTCTGAAAGCTTCTGCCTGAGAGGAATGGGGATATTTGTCATTTCGTCAGGACTTTCAATTCCTCCGTGTACCCAGCTAAAAATCTGCCCTGTACGAAAAGCTTTCTGCCCGATAGATGTAATATATTCTTTTAATTCGGATTTAGTAAGGTCCCCTAAATTCATAAGGTTACTTCCTTTCAAGTACTGCATAGAAAAATCCGTCGGTGTTATCTTTATTTGGAAGGAGCTGTCTTTCTTCCAAAAGGTTAAATTCGGGGTGCAGGGAAAGAAATTCTTTCACTCTGTCCTCGTTTTCAATGCGGTTTACCGTGCAAGTGGAATACATCAGCATTCCGCCCTTTTTTACATAGAGAGCCGCATTTTCAAATATTTTCTGCTGAATTTCGGCAAGTTCACGGGTGTCTGCCTCCGTTTTTGTCCACTTTATATCGGGTTTTCTGCGAAGAACGCCCAATCCTGAGCAGGGGACATCCGCCAGAACTCTGTCAAACTTATCTTCAAAATCCTTGAAAAAGACCGTTGCATCATTAAGAAACACTTTTGTATTGGTGACTCCAAGTCTTTTGAGAT
>JAZUPX010000034.1:0-3829 GCA_045605405.1 Clostridia bacterium | reverse complement strand
AAATTCATAGTATGAAGCATAGCATTATATCCGCGGTCATATGTGTGGTTTGTTGCGTGCGTAATTAAATTGAAGCCTGCATCGGCAACACTTTCACCCACCTCGGTGGGCGTTCCGAAAGCAGGATAGCTCGTAAAGGTCTGAGTATCGTCCACGAAAATTGTTTCCTGATTGATTGCGGCAATATCCACGTCCTCAATATATGGGGTTATATGGGTATACAATCCGTCAAAATCAAAGCCGTTCTCAGTCCTGCACGCCTTAAAAATAGGAGAATGAATCAGATTATCACCTACCGCCTTTATTGTAACGGAAACCTTTTGAGGTTCCTTTTTCGCTATGGTTTTAACCTCGCTATCCTTTCCCGTAAAAACAAGAACATAGACAAGAGCCGCTATCGCACATATCAGCACAGACAAAAGTACGGCAAGCTTTTTATTTCTGCTCATAAGCCTTTCTTATCCTCTCCATGGAGCGTTCTTCTCCGAGTACCTGCTGAATACACCAGATGTCGGGGGAGTTTGTTCTGCCCGTAATTGCCACACGGATAACTCCGCTGACATCACCGACGTGTCCCTTGTAGCTTTCGGGGTTTTTCTTGTAAAGCTTGGGCTGGGGTGCGTAACCAAGCTCCTCACCCAATGCTCTTACCTTGGAGAACCATGTAGACTGGTCATCACTGTGGTCGTAAGTTTCCATATATTTTGTAAGGATAGCACGTCTGTCTTCCTCGGATACATTTTCGGGGAAGCTGTCTTCTATCTTAAATAATTCATCAAAGAAGAAGCTATAAAAATCCTTGGACTGCTTCCAATGGCTGATGTCCTTTCTGGGCTTTTCTCCGCCTCTGCCAATTGCAATCATGCCGAGGGAGAATTTCTCGTCACGGGTAAGGAGATTGTAATACTCCTCGTCACATTCCTTTGCCCAATTGGTAATGTAATTATAAACGGTTTCGGAATCAAGAGTTGCAAGGTAATTCTTGCTGACATCATTAAGCTTATCAATATCAAAGAGAGAACCGCTTACGCCCATTTTCTTTGTAGTGAACTCAAACTCTTTTACATCCTTATCGGGGTTGTCCATTCTCCACTGCTCATAGTTGGAGTTAAGAACGGTCATTAGGTATTCCCATACTGCGCCGGGGAGATATCCCTCGCTCTTGTAATAGTCAAGAGAAAGCTCGGGGTCCTTACGCTTGCTGAGTTTACGCTTAACACCATTGTCAATTTTCATAAGCTGTGCTGTATGACAATAAACAGGGGCTTTCCAACCCATTGCCTCAAAAAGCTGAACGTGAATGGGGAGTGTTGCAAGCCATTCCTCACCGCGTACAACGTGAGTTGTCTTCATAAGATGGTCATCAACAACGTGTGCAAAGTGATATGTGGGGATTCCATCGGACTTTAAAATTACAACGTCCTGCTCGTTTTCGGGCATTGTAAGTTCACCGCGGATGCCGTCCTCTATTGTGAATGTCTTTCCTGTATTTTCGGGAGCACGGAAACGGATAACATAAGGCTTGCCCTCTTTAATATTCTTTTCCGCTTCTTCAAGGGTTATGTTTCTGTGAACAGCCCATTTTCCGTAGTAACCGAAGTTTTCCTTAAGCTCTGTCTGTTTTTCACGCATAGCAGTAAGCTCGTCCTCTGTGCAGAAGCAGGGATATGCCATACCTCTTTCAATGAGCCATTTTGCAAATGTCTGATAAATTTCGGCACGCTGACGCTGACGGTAGGGGCCGTAGTTACCCTTTTCACCGTCGCTTGTAGCACCCTCGTCAAATTCAACGCCAAAATAACGGAGTGTGTTTATAACAACATCAACTGCACCCTCAACCTCACGCTTGTTGTCGGTATCTTCAATACGGAGATAGAACACACCGTTGGAAAGGTGAGCAAGACGCTCGTCGGTGATTGCACCGAAAAGGTTTCCAAGATGTATAAAGCCCGTGGGACTGGGCCCAAGTCTTGTAACCTTTGCACCCTCGGGAAGGTTTCTCTCGGGGTAAAGGTTTTCGTAATATTCAGGGGTTTTGTCAATTCCGGGAAGCAGAAGCTCTGCCATTTTTTTGTTGTCCATAGTTATATTCCTTTCTTATTTTTCGAAGTAATTAACATATTCTACCGTCGGCGCATTCGGGAGCAAATACGCACATATATCAATAAAGTAGTCGTCCGTCATAGATGCAATATAATCCGTTACAATATCATCAAGGGTATTTTCTTCAAGATAATCGATTTTCGTCTGGTAATATCCCCTGCGGGTGTTTACATAGTCAATATGATGCCTGTGAACAAGACTCTGCTTGTCCCCAATCTGTGAAATCAGCTTTTCATAAAGCATCTCAAACATTGGCTTTAAGGATTTGTCATATTGCTCCTTAACACTCTGTGACAGATAGATGTTTTCGTAGTTGTCGCTTTTGGCTTTTTTAAGGGCTTGGAAATAATCCTCATCCATTTTTATATAGTCCTTGCCGAAGCTGTTTTCTACAATGTTTATGACAAAGTTATTTATCATATAAGAGTTGTCGCTGCCCTTATAAGCTCCTGACAAGCCTGCTCTCTCTGCATCCTGCCTGTCCTTGCCAATGTAGGCAATGATGTCGCTGACACGCACCACACAGCCCTCAAGAGTTGAGGGGATAAGCTTCTTTATATTCTCACGTGAAAGATAGCAATCCTCTACCTTTTCATCAAACTCGGAAAAGCCCGAAAGCTCTGACGGTCTGTATTCCTGAAGCTCCAGCTCTCCGTTGTGACATAAGATGCCATCAAGGGTATCAAGGCTGATGTTCAGGTTGAAGATTTT
Organism: Clostridia bacterium; assembly: GCA_045605405.1. Taxonomy (GTDB): domain Bacteria; phylum Bacillota; class Clostridia; order UMGS1883; family UMGS1883; genus UMGS1883. The sequence goes on along the minus strand of JAZUPX010000034.1, from coordinate 1,015 downwards.
GTCAAGCACTCTGACACTATGGACATTGTGATTGAAAAACCGTCCCGTACGGTTGTGATAAATCTCGTTCAAAAGACTTTCTCCTGCGTGACCGAATGGAGTATGCCCCATATCGTGACCGAGTGCAATTGCTTCTATAAGGTCAAGGTCAAGCCCCAAGAGTCTGCCGATGTTTTTTGCAATTCTTGACACAAGCTGTACGTGAAGTGCACGGCGTGTTATGTCGTCATCCTTGTAGAAGGAGAACACCTGCGTTTTGTCGGTGTACCTGTTATAGTAGGGGTGATGCAGAATTTTTTCAATATCACGGATGTAGCAAGGCCGCCAAAGATTGGCTTTATCCCTTTCCTCCACCCGTCTTTTCACCTGCTTTACGGGGAGATTCAGCTTGTCCCCGATTTCTTTTACTTTTTCGTCTGATAATTTAAGGTAGTCATTCTTTGCCAAAAATCTCCCTCCCTCTTTTAACAATAAGCTGTGCGGCAATTCCCGTCAGCACTCCGCAGAGAATTCCCGAAAGGCATAGCACGGGCAAATAGAAAATCACGCCCTTGCCGATTATTATATATGCACAGATAAACTGTGCAAGATTATGGCATAGCCCTCCCAACCCGCTTACGCTGACAATTGAAAAGAGCTTGCTCTTTTTTGCGATAATCATTGCCGAAAGGCTTAAAATTGCACCTGACAGGCTATATATAAAGGATGTCATACTTCCAAAAAGTGCCATACACAAAAGAACTTTCAGTATGGAAACTATCCACGCATCTTTTCCGCTGTGTGTGTAAAGCACGGTTATAATAACTGTATTTGCAATACCAAGCTTTACCCCTGCGGCAACTGGCGGAAAAAGGCTCTCCACATAGCCCAGAATTACCGCCACGGAAATAAATGCGGCAAGCGTTGTTATCTTCCTTGTATTTACCATAGGATTACATCAACTTCTTCTTTATTTTTACCCCCGACAGTCACGCTGAGTCTGTTTGGAAGACATACTATACTCTCCCCGCTTTTG
>JAZUPX010000033.1:0-1514 GCA_045605405.1 Clostridia bacterium | reverse complement strand
CACTTCTCCATTACCCAAAACGCCTACTATGTAGCGGTTTTTTCCACCTGCTTCTTCGCCTATTTCCGCCAGGGTATTCTGTGCAACTATGTTTCCCTGTGCAATAATCGTAACGCTGTCACACACAGCTTCAATTTCCTGCATAATATGGGTGCTGAGAATGATTGTCTTGTTTTTTCCAAGAGATTTGATTACATCTCTTATTTCCATAATCTGCCTTGGGTCAAGTCCTACCGTTGGCTCATCAAGAATGAGCACCTCGGGGTCTCCTATAAGTGCCTGAGCAAGACCTACACGCTGTTTATACCCCTTGGAAAGATTTTTTATGAGCCTGTCCTTTTTATCATAAATCTGCACAAGCTCCATTACATCCTGCAGATGTTCTTCTTTTGAAAGATTCACCTTTTTAAGCTCATATACAAAATTCAGATATTCCTTAACGGTCATATCAAAATACAACGGAGGGTTTTCGGGAAGATAACCAATTCTCTTCTTTACCTCCATAGGGTTTTCAAGCACATCATATCCGTCTACGGTAACACTGCCGCTTCCGGGACTGATACATCCGCAAATTATGTTCATGGTCGTACTTTTTCCCGCCCCGTTAGGTCCGAGGAAACCCATAATTTCACCTTTTTTAACGAAAAAGGATATGTCGTTAAGTGCTTTATGATTCCCATAAAATTTTGTTAAATTTCTAATTTCAACAACATTATTATTTTCAGGCATTGCAATCATCCTTTCTTAATAATATTAAATTATACACCTTCTTCCTTGAAATTACAAGAATATTTTGAACCGACCTCCTATTTTTGGAGGTCGGTTCAAAATGCACAACACTTATTTTAATATCAGAAACATTTACCGCATTTACAGTCCTTTGCCTCTCCGTTGCGGTAGCACAATTCATTCTTGCACTCCCCTTTTTCAAATAAATCCACTAAGTTTTGTACAGTAGTTTCGGCAATATTGGAAAGGGCCTCTTCTGTTAAGAACGCCTGATGAGATGTAACTATTACATTAGGCATTGAAATAAGCCTTGCCAAAGTATCATCCTCTACAATGTGTCCTGAAAAATCCTCGAAGAAAAGGTCTGACTCTTCCTCGTATACATCAAGGCACGCTGCACCGACCTTACGGGATTTGATACCCATAAGAAGTGCTTCTGCATCCACAAGAGCGCCACGGGAGGTATTTATGATAACAACTCCCGTTTTACATTTTTCAATGGCTTTTTCATCAATTATATGGTCGGTTTCTTCTGTAAGAGGACAGTGAAGCGAAATTATATCGCTCTTCTGAAAAAGTTCATCAAGCTCAACGTACCGCACGGTATCACCGTTATCCAGTCCCTCAAAAGGATACTTGTCGTATGCAAGCACCTTCATACCGAAGCCCCTGCATATATCAATAAACACACGTCCTATACGTCCCGTACCTATAACACCGACAGTTTTTCCGTAAAGGTCAAAGCCCGTCATACCACTGAGGCTGAAGTTAAAGTCCTTTGTACG
>JAZUPX010000032.1:0-11568 GCA_045605405.1 Clostridia bacterium | reverse complement strand
TTTTATCTCGTTTTCTGTCAGGAGTATACTGTCCTTGACGGTAATTTCACCCTTGTAAACCTTTTTGAGGGCTTGTCCGAGGTAAGATGTCTTGTACTTATCCATAGAAATTCCCATACGGCTCAGGGACACTATGAGGTGTTCACCGTCGGGTAAAATTGTGTATACATCTTTTTTCAAGGAGATGTACTTACTTTTTATAGCGTTTTCAATGATTCCCGTTCTTGTTGCTTCCGTACCAAGCTCCAACCCCTCAAAGATTGCACGGTATTCCTCCGCATCATCTTCATTCTGTGCGTTTGCCTTTTCCTCACGGAATGGGTTTTTAAGATAGTTGTTGAGGGTTTCTATTGTATAGTGCTTGGGTGGGGATGTTTCCTTTTCCTTGGGAGCAAAGTTCACATCTATTATATCACCTTTTTCAAGGTTTGGAAGTATTTTATCCTTTTTATTATAATCGTCATATTTTGTCCAGCCCGCCTCAAGAATAACCGTACCCTTAAGGGTAAATTCCTCCATACCGCCAACATCAATCTTGATTTCGTTTTTTTGTGCAATACATTCTTCACTGCAAAATACTGCCACGAATCGGCGCATAATGGTTGAGTAAACCTTTGCTTCTTCTTCCGAAAGTGCCGTCTTTGCAGGAATTTTATATGTTGGCGTAAGTGCAGAGTGGGATTCAATTTTGCTGTCGTCAAAGATGGTTTTTCCGTCCTTGAATTTCACGGGATAGCCGAGCTTTTCAACTGCAGAGAGAATCTGTTTTACTTTCCCCTTTTCTGCCGTTGCCATATATTCCGAATTGGTACGGGGGTATGTAACATAGCCTTTTTCGTAAAGTCCTTGCACAATGCGGAGACTCTCATCCATAGGCATTTTGTATTTTTTACCGAGGACATTCTGTAGTTTGGTAAGAGAGAAAAGTTTACCTGGGGAAAGGGTGTCTTTCTTGGTTTTCTTGCTTGTAACTACGCCCTTTGCCTCGTTATATTTATTGCAAAGCTCCTGTGCCTTGGCAAGGGAGTTTTTATCAAACTTTTCCTTGCTTGTAAGCTCCACCTCACCTCCGCCCTGCTGGGTAAGGCTGTAAGGTGCATAATATATGTCGGGTTTGAAATTTCTGATTTCCATATCACGGTCATAGATTGCCTTTACAATGGGAACTATGACTCTGCCAACTCTCATAAGAGTACCCGTTTTAAGGGTTGCGTAACGGGTGAGATTCACCCCGTAAAGCCAGTCAATAAAGGTCCGGGCATAGCCCTCCTTGGCAAGGTTGTCGTAAGAGGCCTCCTCTTTCATTTCTGAAAGCCCCTGCATAATGGTTTCCTCCGTCTGGTCGGGAAGCCACAACCGCATAAATGGCTTTTTACATTCCGTTTTCATTACGCAGGTGCGTACGATAATTTCGCCCTCTCTGTCAGCATCGCCTGCGTTTATTATTTCCGTCACATCATCACGGTTACAGAGGTCCCTGATAGTTTCAAACTGCTGACTGACACCGCTGTCAACCTGTTTTTCCTGATTCTTCTTCAGCTCAAACTCAAACTTTTCAGGGAAGCAAGGTAAATTTTTCATACTCCATCTGTTTTCCCCGTCAGGGTTTGGTGAGTAATGCTCTATATCGGCAAGGGAAAACAAATGACCGAATGCCCATGTAACAATATAACCGCCGCCCTCAAAATGACGGGGGTATTTTTTCATATTCCCGATTGCACCTGCAATATTTCTTGCAAGGCTCGGCTTTTCGGCAATAATCAGTTTCATAATTTTCCTCTTATAGTTGAAAAGCGTTTTTAATTATTTCTATTTTTGTATTTACAAGCTTTTCGCCGACTGTGTCGGCATTTATCAGTACCGCATCAAAACGCATTGGGGTGTCATAGATGTCGTTTTTTACGGCATACATCTGTGCCGCTTTTATTATTTTCTGCTGTTTCCTTTTGTCAATGGTGTCCGCAGGTGAGCCGAAATCATTGCTTTTGCGGAGTCTGACCTCCACAAAAACGGTGTATTCACCGTCTTTTGCGATAATGTCTATCTCGCCCATCTTTATGCGGTAGTTTCGTTCAATAATTTTATAACCCTGCTTTTTAAGCGCTTTAACGGCAGCCTCCTCGCCTATATTACCGATGGAAACTGCCGTAGTATTTTCTTTATTATACAAATTTTTTGATAAAAGTCTTTCTGTGAATTTCACAAGGACCGAACTCCTTCAAAGCTTCAATATGAACTTTTGTACCATAACCTTTATGCTTTTCAAAGCCGTACTGGGGGTACTTTTCAGCCATCTGAAGCATATGTCTGTCCCTCGATACCTTCGCAAGGACTGATGCCGCCGCAATGCTGAGACTCTTAGCATCACCCTTTACCACACATTCGTGAGGGTAGTTACATTCCTTGATACAATCACCGTCAACTATTACGTAGTCGGGTTTTATATTGAGTGCTTCAACGGCTCTGTTCATTGCCATATAGGTTGCATTACGGATATTGTAGGTGTCTATCTCCTCCACACTTGCCGTTGCAACTGCGAAAGCTAATGCCACCTCTTTAATTTCGTCATAGAGTTTTTCACGCTTCTTCTCTGAAAGCTTTTTAGAGTCGTTCAGCCCCTCTATACAAGCATTAGGAGGGAGAATTACCGCCGCCGCATACACCTCGTCAGCGAGAGGTCCGCGACCTGCCTCATCAACACCTGCAATTATTTTATATCCGTTTTCAAAAAGGCCGTGTTCAATTTCCCACATTGACCGGAGTCTTTCAAGTTCTGCTTCTTTCATAAGTTTCACCTATTCTAAAGTGATTTTACCAAGCTTTGCACCACGGAACTCATCCAATATTACATTTGCTCCGCGAAGATAGTCTACCTCTCCGCCTTTTACGATAAATCCGCGTTTTCTACATATTCTTTCAAGGATTTCAAATCCCTGAAGATTATCCTCAAGCTCCACCTTGTAGCGTTCCTTTAATCTGTCGGGATAATTCTCCGCAAGGAATGTGCAGAGGTTTGCACAAAGCTCCTCCACATCAAGGACATCATCCTTGATTGCACCTGTATAGGCAAGCTTTAACGCAACATCCTTATCTTCAAACCTCGGCCACAAAATACCGGGGGTATCCAAAAGCTCCATACCGTTTTTAAGTGTTATCCACTGCTTACCCCTTGTCACACCGGGGCGGTCGCCCGTAACAGCGGCGCTTTTTCCGTAAAGTTTATTTATAAAGGAGCTTTTTCCCACATTGGGAATTCCGCAAACCATTATCCTTGCAGGTTTATTCACATAACCGCGTGCACGGTCACGCTCCGTCTTTTCTTTTAAAAGCTCCTTTACAGCATCAAAAACCTTGGAAATTCCTTTTGAATCGTTACAGCTGAGTGCTATTGCCATAATACCGTCTTTTTTGAAGCGTTCAATCCATTTCTGTGTTTCGACGGGGTCTGCAATATCACTTTTGTTTATTACAAGCAAAAGCTTCTTATTACCTATAATGGAGGGAAGCATGGGATTACGGCTACTCTGGGGACACCTTGCGTCGCATAATTCGATTACACAGTCGCACAGACGGATATTTTCAGCCATCATTCTCTTGGTTTTGGTCATATGTCCTGGAAACCACTGTATATTCATACTGTCACCCTCCTTGTGTTTTAATATGTTTTTATAGTTTTAAACGGCCAGAAGCGAAGTACCGCCTTGCCTATAACCTGATTTGTGCTTACCTGCCCGATTACACGGCTGTCACTGCTGTGGTTTCTGTTGTCACCCATAACATAGATACAGCCCTCGGGAACAGTCAGGTTAAGCTTATCTTTTTCAAACCCTCTGTCAATCATATCATCTCCGCCGTACATTCCGCACTCATTGCAGGAACAGTCGTTGATGTAGGATTCATCAAGCTTCTTTCCATCTACATAGGTGGCATTGTTCTTAAGGTCAATTTCCACTTTTTGACCTTCTGTTGCAATTACACGCTTAATCCAGAAAATATTTTCGCCGTATCCGGGAGGATTGAATACAACGATATCCCCCTGCTTCGGCTCGTAACCCAGTCTCCACACAATCATACGGTCACCGTTCTGAAGCGTGGGCATCATACTCTGCCCGTCAACCTTTACCACATTAAAAACAAAACTGCGGATAACAAGAGCAAGCACTACTGCAATAATAATTGCCTGAAGCCATTCAAGAAGCTCTCTTCCTGCACTTTTTTTCTTATCTTTGTCATCATAATCTTTCTCTGAAATCTGAATGTTTTCTTCTGTGTTAAAATCTTTTTCTTCCATTTTCCTACTCCTTTCAAGGAAATGAAAAAGGGAATCTGCCCTGTGACAGATTCCCTTCCATTGACTATTAAAGTCTTTCCTTAACTTTAGCTGCCTTACCAACTCTGTCACGCAGATAGTACAGTTTAGCACGCTTAACTTTACCGTGTCTTACAACCTCGATATGGTCAAGGCTGGGTGAATTAACAGGGAATGTTCTTTCAACACCGACACCGTATGAAAGACGTCTTACAGTAAATGTTTCCTGGATACCGCCGTGTTTCTTGGAAATAACAGTACCTTCGAACATCTGAAGTCTTTCCTTTGCACCTTCCTTAACCTTTACGTACAGCTTTACATAGTCACCGATTTCAAGCTTGGGAAGGTCTGTTCTGATCTGTTCCTGAGTAATCGCCTTTAAAACGTCCACTCAAATCGCTCCTTTCTCTCCCGCAAATGCGGTTAAAATAAAGCGTTCGTACGAAAGAAATGCAGAGGACCGCTTTTTTACCTGCATACTATATCACACTCTTTTATGAATTGCAAGTATTTTTTTGAAAAATTTTCAGCCAACACAGTCTGCTACTATATCTTCAAGAGTTATCGGTGTTACAAGCCCTCTCCAAAGCACATCAACAAACCGTCTTGCCTCATTCAGAGTGGCGAAAATCCCCTCCATACTCTTTTTCTCGCAACGGGTACGTTCTCCCATGCGCTGAGTATACATAGTAATACTCACACCGTACCTGATGCTTTCACCTGATGAATTTTTTATTTTCTTTTCATTAGTGTGGTAGGACAGGAGAATTCTGTCCCCTTCCTCATTTTCCGTTTCTGCTTCCCTTATGTAAGTTGTTTCCGCCATTTCCCTCTCCCCTTACTTTGTTTATATCTCTATTTTTACACACATCGAGGCAAATTTCCATAGGCACTTTTTTCCTTTACGTTTTGTAATAATTTTACATATTTTTCCAGATATTTGCAATCAAATGTTTTGACATTCTTTGCATAAAAATTAATATTTCTGTAACAATTTTTCTGTTTATGTCCGTTTTTGTCGTGTTTAGAAATTATTTTAATATGTCAATTCCGCAAAGGAAAATTTCACTTGAAAAAAGCCCATCATTATATTATAATGTAGTATTGAGGGATTAGAACTATGAGTAACAACTTTTTACCTGTTTCAAAAACTGAAATGGATAATCTCGGCTGGGATTATTACGACTTTTTATTCATATCGGGAGATGCGTACGTAGACCACCCGTCTTTCGGTGCAAGTCTTCTTGCAAGGCTCCTTGAATCCAACGGGTACAGAGTATGTATGTGCCCTCAGCCCGACCGCAATAACTCTGACGCTCTCTCTGTCTACGGAGAACCGAGGCTCGGTGTTCTTATTTCGGGCGGCGTTATAGATTCAATGGTAAACCACTATACCGCGTCGAAGAAAAAGCGTAGCGGTGATGTATATTCCCCCGGTGGAAAAGCAGGTTTCCGCCCTGACAGATGTGTAATAGTATATTCCAATATGGCACGTGCCGCATTCGGAAACATTCCCGTAATTATCGGCGGTACAGAAGCAAGCCTCAGGCGTTTTGCTCACTATGATTACTGGCAGGACAAGGTAAGGCGGAGTATTCTTGTGGACAGCGGTGCCGATATGCTACTTTTCGGTATGGGTGAAAGAACAGTTCTTGCAGTAGCGGAAAAGCTCCGTGACGGTATACCGATAGGCAGAATTACAAATTTGCACGGAAGCTGTTATATATCGGACAAGGTGCCGAAAAACAGTATTGTTCTGCCGTCTTTTGAAAAAGTAAGCGAGGATAAGGAAGCCTACGCTAAAGCGGCTGCTGTGGAATATTATGAGCAGGACGCAGTACGCGGTAAAACTCTTGTTCAACAGCACGGTGACAAGTATCTTGTACAACTTCCTCAGGCTATGCCTCTTTCCCAAAAGGAGATGGACAAAGTCTATGCCCTTAATTATATGCGTGCGTGGCATCCTATGTATGATAAAGACGGCGGAATCCCTGCCCTTGAAGAAGTCAAATTTTCAATCACCTCTTCAAGAGGATGCTTCGGAAGCTGCAGCTTCTGTGCACTTACATTCCATCAGGGGAGAGTTGTGCAGGCAAGAAGTCAGGCATCAATTCTTGCGGAAGCTCAGAAGCTCATATGGGACAAGGATTTTAAGGGATATATTCACGATGTAGGCGGTCTTACGGCAAATTTCCGTGCACCTGCCTGCCAAAAGCAACTTAAAAACGGTACTTGCCGTGACAGGCAATGCCTTTACCCATCAGTGTGCCCCAATGCCGAGGTCAGTCACAAGGATTATGTTGAACTTCTTCGCAAACTAAGGGCACTTCCCAAGGTTAAGAAAGTATTTATACGAAGCGGTATTCGTTACGACTACCTGATTGCCGACAAAGACGAAACATTTTTCAGAGAGTTATGTGAGCATCACGTAAGCGGTCAGCTCAAGGTTGCTCCCGAGCATATAAGCGAAAATGTACTCCGTTATATGGGTAAACCGGGAGTTAAACAATACGAGAAATTCTGTAAAAAGTTTTACGATATAAACCGAGAATTGGGAAAAGAGCAGTATCTTGTTCCCTATCTGATGTCAAGCCACCCGGGAAGCACGCTCCGTGATGCAATTGAGCTTGCGGTATATTTAAGAAAAAACAATATCCGCCCCGAACAGGTGCAGGATTTCTACCCAACACCGGGTACACTTTCCACCGCAATGTTTTACACGGGACTTGACCCGAGAACAATGAAGAAAGTATATGTTCCCCGTGACCCGCATGAAAAGGCTTTGCAAAGAGCACTTCTGCAGTCGTCACGCAAGGAAAATTATAAACTCGTAAAAGAAGCACTTATAAAAGCAGGTAGAGCCGACCTTATAGGCTTCGGTCCAGAATGCCTGATAAAACCCGAAAGGAGAAACTTAAATGGCAGCACAGATTTTAAACGGAAAGGAACTCTCAATAAAAATCAAAGAGGACCTCAGAAAAGAAACGGAAGCGTTAAAGGAAAAAGGCATTAACCCCGGACTTGCGGTAATTATCGTAGGTGACGACCCTGCAAGCCGTGTTTATGTGAATAATAAGAAGAAAGCCTGTGAGGAATGCGGTTTCTATTCCGAAGAGTATGCTCTTCCCAAGGAAACAACCGAGGAAGAACTTCTTGAGCTTATTGATACCCTTAACAACAAAAAAGAGATTAACGGTATATTGGTACAGCTTCCTCTTCCCAAAGGTATTGACAGCGAGAAGGTGCTTCTCTCTATCCGTCCCGAAAAGGATGTTGATGCATTCCATCCTGTAAATGTGGGCAAGATTATGATTGGTAACTTTGACTTTCTCCCCTGCACACCTGCAGGTGTTATGGAGCTTATCCGCCTGACAAATATTGATGTATGCGGCAAGGAATGTGTAGTTGTCGGCAGAAGTAATATTGTGGGCAAGCCTCAGGCAATGCTTCTTCTCCACGAAAACGGAACAGTTACAATCTGCCACAGCAGAACAAAGAATCTTAAAGAGGTTTGCCGCCGTGCAGACATCCTTGTTGCCGCTGTCGGTAAGGCAAAATTCATAACAGCTGATATGGTTAAAGAAGGTGCTATCGTAATCGACGTAGGTATGAACCGCGACGAAAACGGAAAACTCTGCGGTGATGTGGCATATGACGAGGTTTCCGAGGCTGCAAGTGCAATCACTCCCGTTCCCGGCGGTGTAGGTCCCATGACCATTGCAATGCTGATGAAAAACACATTGAAAGCTGCAATCATTCAGAACCAATAATTATTTAAACGGAGGATGTGCAAATGGCTAAAAAAAGCTACGGCAACGAAAGTATCACCGCCCTTAAGGGTGCTGACCGTGTCCGTAAAAGACCGGGTGTTATTTTCGGTTCCGACGGACTTGAAGGCTGTGAACACAGCGTATTTGAAATAGTTTCAAACTCAATTGACGAAGCCAAGGAGGGTTACGGAAAGGTTATCGAAGTAACCCGCCATAGCGATATGTCCATAGAAATCAAGGACTACGGCAGAGGCATTCCCCTTGACTGGAACCCAAAGGAAGAAAAGTATAACTGGGAGCTTGTATTCTGCGAGCTTTACGCCGGTGGTAAATACGACAAGGAAGCAGACGGCAACTACGGTTATGCAATCGGTCTTAACGGTCTTGGTCTGTGTGCTACACAGTACAGTGCCGAGTATATGAATGTAACCGTTAACCGTGACGGTTATGAACATACTCTTTACTTCGAAAAGGGTGAAAATGTCGGTGGACTTTATAAGGAAGAAAAGAAATACCGCAGTACAGGTACTACTATCAAGTGGCGGCCTGATTTGCAGGTATTTACCGACATCAATATTCCCGTTGATTTCTTTATTGAATCCCTGAAGCGTCAGGCGGTTGTTAATGCAGGACTTACATTCAAGCTGACATACCATAACGGAAGTGAAACCGAAAAGCACGAATTTCGATACGACAACGGTATTGTCGACTACATTAACGAGCTTTGCCCCGAAAACGAGAAGCGTATTTCCAACACTTCATTCTGTGAGGGCGAAAGTATGGGCCGTGACCGTGAGGATATGAAGGATTACAAGGTCAAGATGAGTGCAGCATTTGCATTTTCCAATGATGTACAACTTATTGAATATTATCACAACTCCAGTTATCTTGAGCACGGCGGTGCGCCCGACAAGGCTGCAAGAAGTGCCCTTGTAAGTGCCGTTGATGCGTACATCAAGCAGAACAACAAATATACAAAGAACGAGTCAAAGATTACATTCAACGATATTTCCGACAGTTTAATTCTTGTTACAAACTGTTTCTCAACTGTTGTAAGCTATGAGAATCAGACTAAGAAGAGTATTACAAACAAATTCATTCAGGAAGCAATGACTGAATTTCTCCGCAAAAACTTAGAGATATTCTTTATTGAAAACCGTCCTGAGGCAGAAAAGATTGCAAATCAGGTGCTTCTTAACAAAAGAAGCCGCGAGAGCGCAGAAAAAACCCGTACTAATATGAAGAAAAAGCTGACGGGCAGTATGGACGTTACAAACCGTGTACAAAAGTTTGTTGACTGCCGCACAAAAGACGTCAGCCGCAGAGAACTTTACATTGTGGAGGGCGACAGTGCGCTGGGCGCTTGTAAATTGGGAAGAGATGCTGAGTTTCAGGCAATTATTCCCGTAAGAGGTAAGATTCTTAACTGTCTTAAGTCAGAATACGATAAAATCTTCAAGAGTGAAATTATTACTGACTTGCTTAAGGTTCTTGGCTGCGGCGTTGAGGTAAACTCAAAGGCGATGAAAAATATGTCTACCTTCAATCTTGATAATCTTCGCTGGAGTAAAATTATTATCTGTACCGACGCCGATGTTGACGGATATCAGATCAGAACCCTTATTCTTACAATGATTTACAGACTTATACCGACTCTGATTAAAGAAGGTAAGGTCTTTATAGCTGAGTCACCGCTTTATGAAATTACAAGCGGAAATCAGACATGGTTTGCTTATACAGAAAAAGAAAAGGCTGACGCAATTGAGGAAATCGGCAAGGCTAAATACACTGTACAGCGTTCAAAGGGTCTCGGTGAAAACGATGCAGATATGATGAATCTTACCACTATGAATCCCGCAACAAGAAGACTTATCAAGATTGACCCTGCTGATGCACAGCTCACTGCAGAAAAATTTGACCTTCTTTTAGGTGATAATCTTTCCGGCAGAAAAGACTATATTGCAAATTACGGACACTTATACATTGATATGACAGATGTCAGCTGATTAGTGAGGTAAAGAAATGGCACGAAAAAAGATAACTAAAAAAGAAGACAACGGTGCTGAGCTTCTCAAAAACACTCATATTGCCAATGCGGGTGAAATGATTGAGCAGCATATCACCGATACTCTTGAAATCAACTATATGCCTTACGCAATGAGCGTTATTCTTTCCAGAGCTATCCCTGAAATTGACGGCTTCAAGCCCTCACACCGTAAGCTTTTATACACAATGTATAAAATGGGACTTTTAGGCTCAGGGAGAACCAAGTCTGCCAATATTGTCGGTCAGACAATGCGCCTTAACCCTCACGGTGATGCGGCTATTTATGAAACAATGGTCCGTCTTTCAAGAGGTAATGAAGCACTTCTCAATCCTTTTGTCGATTCAAAGGGTAATTTCGGTAAGGCTTATTCAAGGGATATGCACTATGCAGCTCCCCGTTATACTGAAGCTAAGCTTGAAAAGGTATGCAACGAGCTTTTCGGAGAGATTGACAAGGATACGGTAGATTTCGTTGATAACTACGACAGTACAATGAAGGAGCCTGTGCTTCTTCCCGTAACCTTCCCGTCAATTCTTGCCAATGTAAACTTAGGTATTGCTGTCGGTATGGCTTCATCAATATGCTCTTTTAATCTTAAGGAGCTTTGCGAAACTACTATCGAGCTTATTAAAAATCTTGACCATAACTGCATTGAAACTATGCCTGCACCTGATTTTGTCGGCGGTGGTACTATTGTCTACAACCGTGAAGAAATGGAAGAGGTTTACCGTACAGGCAGAGGCGGTATCAAGGTGAGAGCAAAGTACAGCTATGATAAGAGCTTTAACTGCATTGATATTAAGGAAATTCCACCTACAACTACTGCTGAAGCAATAATTGATAAAATTATTGAAAGAGTCAAAGCAGGATCTATCAGAGAAATTACCGACGTCCGTGACGAAACCGATAAGAACGGTCTTAAGATTACTATTGACCTTAAGCGCGGCACAGACCCGGACAAGCTTATGCAGAAGCTTTATAAGCTTACGCCTCTTGAAGATTCCTTCTCCTGTAACTTTAATGTTCTTGTTGACGGCTACCCGAGAGTTATGGGTGTAAAGGACATTCTTATTGAATGGATAAGATTCAGAGGCAGGTGTGTAAGAAGAAGAGTTATATTTGACTTAAATAAGGCTGAATCAAAGCTTCATCTTTTAAGAGGTCTTGAAAAAATTCTTCTTGATATTGATAAGGCAATAGCAATTATCCGTAAGACTGAGGAAGAGTCTGAGGTTGTACCTAACCTTATGATCGGCTTCGGAATCGATGAAATTCAGGCTGAATATGTTGCTGAAATCAAGCTTCGCCATCTTAACCGCGAATATATTATGAAGCGTCTTAAGGATATCGAAAACCTTGAAGCGACTATCAAGGATATGAAAGAAATTCTTGAATCAAAGGCTAAAATCAAGAAGATTATTATCGGTGAGCTGGGTGATGTA
>JAZUPX010000031.1:0-6493 GCA_045605405.1 Clostridia bacterium | reverse complement strand
GCTCTTGCAGAACGCGCTCTCGAGCCTGTTATTCCTTCAGTTGAAGAGTTCCCGTACGCTATTCGTCTTGTATCAGATGTTCTTACATCAAACGGCTCAACCTCTCAGGGTTCAATCTGTGGCTCAACACTTGCGCTTATGGTCGCAGGCGTTCCGATTAAGGCTCCCGTCGCAGGTATCTCCTGCGGTCTTATCACCCGTGATGACGGCAGCTTTATGACAATGGTTGATATTCAGGGAATTGAAGACTTCTTCGGCGATATGGACTTTAAGGTAGCAGGTACAAAAGACGGTATCACAGCTATTCAGGTTGATATCAAGATTGATGGTCTTACACCCGAAATCATCCGCGAAGCTCTTGAAAAAACCAAGGAAGCACGCTACAAGATTCTTGACGAATGTATGCTTCCCTGCATTTCTGAGCCTCGCCGCGAGCTTTCCAAGTATGCTCCCAAGATTATCTCCACAACAATCGACCCCGAGAAGATTCGCGAGGTTATCGGCAGCGGCGGAAAAGTTATTCAGAAAATTGTTGCTGAAACAGGCGTTAAGATTGACATTGAAGACGACGGTACAGTATTCTTCGCAACAACAGATGCTGAAGCAGCTGACAAGGCTCTCAGAATCGTTCGCGGTATTGCAGGCGATATCGAAATCGGTGATATCTTCAGCGCAACAGTTACAAAGATTATGGAATTCGGTGCATTTGTTGAATATCTTCCCGGCAAGGAAGGTCTTGTTCACATCAGCAAGCTTGACACAAAGAGAGTTGAAAAGGTTACAGACATTGTAAATGTAGGCGACCAGATTAACGTAATGCTTGTAGAGGTTGACCGTATGGGACGCTACAACTTCTCAAGAAAAGATGCTATCCTCGCAGCAGAAGCAGATGCAGCAGAAGAAGAATAAGTAATATAGAACGGAGTGTCCCACGGACACTCCGTTTGTGTTTTTAAGTATTATGCATAAAATTTATAGTTTAAAAAACGGCATACGTCTTGTTTATGAAAGAATGGCACATACCAAAAGTGTGAGCATCGGTATTTTCGTAAAAAGCGGAAGTATGTACGAAACAAAAGAAGAAAACGGAATAAGCCACTTTATAGAGCATATGCTTTTTAAAGGGACAAAAAACAGAAGTGCAATGAAAATTGCCGAGGAAATGGACTTTATAGGCGGTAACATAAACGCATATACATCGAGAGATTACACCTGCTATTATACAAAGGCACTTTCTGAGGATTTGCCCCTTTGTATCGATGTTTTGTCTGATATGTACTATAACTCCCTTTTCAAAGAGGAGGATATAGAGCTTGAAAGAAGCGTCATTATCGAGGAAATCAATATGTACGAGGATTCTCCGGAGGATATTGCTCTTGACAGTCTGCTGGAAAACATCTGGAAAGACCACCCGCTTGGCTATCTTATATCGGGAACTGTTGACAGCGTAGAAAAAATTACCCGTGATATGCTTCTTGGCTATATGGAAAGGCGTTACACTCCCGAAAATACCGTTATTTCCGTATGCGGCTCCTTTGACGAAAAATCACTTATTGAGCTTCTGGAAAAACATTTTTCACAAGGCAAACCGTCACCCGTGCAGAATTTTCAAAAACTCATTTTTACTTCCGGAATATGGGAGAGAAAAAAGGATATTGAGCAGACTCACATTGCTATTGCGTATCCCTCATACCCTGCAGGAAACCCTAAAAATTATGCTCTTACAATAATGAATAATATTTTAGGCGGAACGATGTCAAGCCGTCTTTTCCAGAAACTAAGAGAAGAAAACGGACTTTGTTATAGCACCTATTCCTATACAGGTGTCTATCAGGATGCAGGGATGTTGGGAATTTATGCAGGAATTGCCGACGAGGCTCTTCATGTTGCAATGGAAATGATTGACGGTGAAACAGAGCGTATGTGCAGAGAAACGATTTCCGATTACGAGCTTAAAAAGGCTCTGTCCCAATTACGCTGCGCAATACTTATGGGCAGAGAAAGCGCATCTGCACGAATGTCAAGTTACGGCAAGGAGCTTCTTCTCCGTGGAAGAATCCGCACGGATAAAAAAGTCCTTTCTTGCATTGAAAAGGTAACTGCTGGGGACATTCTGGAGTGTGCTAACGAAGTTTTTAATAAAAATAATCGGGGAGTATATATTCTCCGACCCTTATAAAATTGTGGAGGTATAATTATGACCACAAAAATTGATTTTACAATAAGAGAAATACTTGCGGCAACAAAGGGTATTTTTACAGGGGACTGCACCCTTCTTGACCAAAAAATAACCACTACCGTGATTGACAGCAGGAAAGCTGTACCGGGAAGCCTTTTCATTGCCATTAAGGGAGAAAAGACAGACGGGTACAACTACATTCCCTCTGCGGTGGAAAAGGGTGCTCTTTGCGTGGTTACTGACCGTGCTTATGACGATTACCCCTGCGTAGTGGTAAACGACCCAGTGACAGCGCTTCAGGACATTGCCCGTGCATACAGAAAGAAACTAAACATTACCGTTATCGGTATTACAGGCAGTGTTGGAAAAACCACAACCAAGGAAGTTGTGGCGTCCGTGCTGTGCCAAAAATACAAAGTTGTAAAGACGGAGGGTAATTTCAACAATGGATTAGGACTCCCCCTTACAATTATGTCTATTCTTCCTGATACGGAAATCGCCGTAGTTGAAATGGGAATGAATCATTTTGGTGAAATGGAGCTTCTTTCCTCCATTGCTCTTCCCAATATGTGTATTATGACAAATATCGGTGTATCTCATATTGAAAACTTAGGCTCAAGAGAAAATATCTTAAAGGCAAAAAGTGAGATTTTCCAGTATATGAGCAGAACCTCACGTTGTATCTTAAACGGTGACGATGACCTTCTCAGAACTCTCAACAGACCTAATCGCTGTGATTACGGCTTTGAATCCTATAACGATATTTACATAGAATCCTTTTACGAACACGGCTTTGACGGAACGGACTTTGTTGCACTGATGTTTGGCGAGAGGTATTCCTGCCATATTTCTGTTCCTGGCAGACACGTTCTTTTTGCGGCAATGGCGGCAATGGCGGCAGGAAGCTGGCTCGGGCTTACCCACAGCCAGATTGAGGAGGGTATCTCTACTGCAAAATCCTTAAGCGGAAGAACAAATATAATAAAAGCTTCCCGTTACACCCTTATTGACGACTGCTATAATGCGGCACCTCAGTCAATGATGAGCGGGATTGACCTTCTCACAAAAACTGACGGTTATCCCAGAAGCGTTGCAATTTTCGGTGATATGGGAGAGCTTGGTACTGATGAAAAGTATCTTCACAGAAGTGTTGGTGAATATGCCGCAAAGAGCAAGGTTGACCTCCTTATAGCAATTGGTGAGCTTTCAAAAAACATCTATGCAGGCTGTGTTGAAAAAGGCGGCAACGCACTGTGGTTTGCTACCAAGGAAGAGTTTCTCCAGAAAGCAGACGAAATTTTAAAAGACGGTGATGCTGTTCTTATAAAAGCATCTCATTTTATGGATTTCCCGAAAATTGTTGAAGCATTACAATAACAAAATGGTGTGAAGACACAGTCTTCACACCATTTTTATTTAAACCTTCAGCGGTCTTGCCGATGCACCGTCCAATTTTCTGATATGCCTGCGAAGAATCCTCTTCCTTGACATTCTGAAAGCCTTGCTTCGGTACTCAATTCTTGCTTCAAGCTCTTTTCTCTTATATTTTTTACACATCAGTCCAGAGAAAAGAAGAAAAACCACTATGCACAGATGAACAAATGCCATTGAATATATATAGGAAAGCTTTCCAATGATTTCAACATTTGAAAAATATTCCATATTAAAAATCTGCATTGGCATTGCCACCGCATAAATAAGATGGCGAATGTCCGTAATTGACATCCATATAAGGGAAATTGCCGCAAAAATTACATATGCAAATATACTCAGCACACAATAATCAGAAAATCGGGCAAATACAGAGTAATAAAGCTGTTGTTTCCTCATAAGAAGTGCTATAAAAATCACAAAGGATACCATTGTACAGACAAAGCGCACAAAATCTAAGTAATTTTCTGGCACTATATTATCTAAAATAAATTTCTTTATAAGGAAAATCGGTAGTGACGATACAACAGAAATCATAACCGTTATTAATGCGCGTTTTGTGATTTCGTCCGCAATATAAGGAAATCTTGAAAACCGGCAAAGCTCCACAATGGAAAGCATAACGGAAAAAAGAAAAGCAAATACAAAACAAGCTCTTCTCAAACTTTCCGTACCCTGCACAAACGTCCTGAACATGGCAAACACAGAAAGAGCCACAAACGCACCGAATATCAGTTTGGAGAAAAACACCATATAAATGTATTTGGGAGAAATAGTAATTTCCTTTCTCTCCGCAGGTACCGCACGGTAGGATTTTTTCTTCCTTTTTGTGGGGTTTTCCTTGTCGTGGGTTATGACATTGATTTTATGTATCGGTTTTTTAAGAAGCAGGGAATGAATAAATGCAACGGGCAACAGAAAAGTTCCGTAAATATACCACCTTGAAAAACGGTGCTCCTTTCCTGCCGCTATAATTCCCGGAATAAATGCCGCCAAGAGAACTGCAAGTGTTCCATATGCAAGACGATATGCTGACATCTTCATTCCCCCTTATCTTTCGTATGTTTAAAAATTAATATGCTCTGCCCCAGTAGACCATTGTCTTGGCTTTCTTACCGCAGCAAACACAAGTTTCACCTAAGTTTTCCTGCTCAAAAGGCATACAACGTGCGGTTGCACCAGTATCTTCCTTAATCTTGTTTTCACACGCCTCGTCACCGCACCACATAGATTTTACAAATCCCGGCTTTGTTTCCACGATTTCCTTAAAGGAATCGTAATCGGTTGCGGTGTAGGTGTGTTCGTTACGATGCTCAAGAGCTTTATTGTAGAGGTTGTTCTGAATATCCTCAAGAAGCTTTGCAATTGTTTCCTCAATACCATCAAGGGATGCGCTGATTTTTTCACCTGTGTCACGTCTTACGAGAACACAGTTGTTATTTTGAATATCCTTGGGACCGATTTCAAGTCTTACGGGGATACCTTTCATTTCATATTCTGCAAACTTCCAGCCGGGAGTCTTATCTGAAAGGTCAATATCCGCACGGAGAGTCTTTTTAAGCATATCGCAAAGCTCCGTTGCCTTTTCCTTTACACCCTCTTTATGCATTGCAATGGGAACAATCATAACCTGCTTCGGAGCGATGCGTGGAGGAAGTACAAGACCGCTGTTATCACCGTGCACCATAATGATAGCACCAATAAGACGGGTTGTAACACCCCATGATGTCTGGAATACGTGCTGAAGCTTGTTATCCTTGTCGGAATACTGGATACCGAATGCCTTTGCAAAGCCGTCACCGAAGTTATGGCTTGTTCCGGACTGAAGAGCCTTTCCGTCGTGCATAAGGCTTTCGATAGTATATGTTGCAACTGCACCTGCAAACTTTTCCTTGTCAGTCTTTCTGCCCTTAACGACGGGAATTGCAAGGTACTGTTCACAGAAATCTGCATATACATTAAGCATACGGATTGTTTCTTCCTGCGCTTCTTCAGCTGTTGCGTGTGCTGTATGACCCTCCTGCCACAAGAATTCCATACTACGGAGGAAAGGACGGGTTGTTTTCTCCCATCTTACAACACTGCACCACTGATTGTAAAGCTTGGGCAGGTCGCGGTGTGACTGAATGATATTGCTGTAATGCTCACAGAAAAGTGTTTCACTGGTGGGACGTACGCACATTCTCTCCTGAAGCTTCTCATGACCGCCGTGTGTTACCCACGCAACCTCGGGAGCAAAGCCCTCAACGTGGTCCTTTTCCTTTTCAAGAAGACTCTCGGGAATGAACATAGGCATATATACATTCTCGTGACCAAGCTCCTTGAACTTAGAGTCAAGAACGTGCTGAATGTTTTCCCACAGTGCATATGCATAGGGGCGGAACACACAGCATCCCTTGATACTTGTATATTCGATAAGGTCTGCCTTTTTTACAATGTCGGTATACCAACGGGCAAAATCCTCATCCATTGATGTGATTTCTTCAACTAATTTCTTTTCTTTGCTCATGGTTAAAATCCCCTTAGAAATATATTATAAGTCTATTATATTTTACCAAAAGGCAATGAATTTGTCAATTGTTATTCCCTCTTCAATTGACAAAAAGCCCGATATATTATAAAATATAGAAAAAGGGGGTATATTACCTATGGAAAGAAGAGATAAACATAATTATTATCTTGATATAGCTACAACCGTATTGGAGAGAGGCACCTGCCTCCGCAGAAATTACGGTTCTATTATTGTAAAGAACGATGAAATCATCTCCACGGGCTACACAGGCGCGCCCAGAGGCAGGAAAAACTGTATGGACCTCGGTTACTGCCGCAGGGAACAGCTTCAGGTACCCAGAGGGAAGTCGGAGGCCAAGCGGTCTTAGGAAG
>JAZUPX010000030.1:0-5736 GCA_045605405.1 Clostridia bacterium | reverse complement strand
AGGCGTTATATGTCGGTACGCCTAATGGAAACGAGAAGGTCGGTGATGCGAATTGGGAGACAAGGATAGCTGCACTTGAAGGCGAAGTGCTTGCGCTACGCAATACATTAAATGAAATGAATAATCGCTTAGAAGCATTGGAACAACCGAGCGAGTAAGGAAGGAGAGTGTCAATGGACAGAATTATTGAAGTCAAAGTGTTCGGCAACCATTTGACAAAGGATAGTAAAAACGCCGGCACAAGAGGCGAAGCGAATGTGACAAAGCTTCGCATCACCTTCGATGAAGGGTGGGACGGATATGCAAAGGAAGTCATATTTTGGGATGCATACGGTGAAAATGCGGTAAGAATAATCGTTACAGAAAACCTTATGGAAAAAGTGGGCGTGTACCTGGTTCCGATTCCTGCTGAAGCTATGGCAAGAACGGGAATGCTTACATTCACGATAAGAGGCGCACGTGATGATAAAATTCAGGCATCCCTAACGAGCCATTTGGAAGTAAAAGACTCCGCGGATATATCAGAACCGATTCCGCCTACCCCTACAGAGCTTCAACAGATGCAGACACAGGTCGAGGATGTCATTGATAAAATCGTTGATGCGGCAGAAGCCACAAAAGCGATAGAGAACATGAGCGTATCGGCGGAAACTGTATCTCCGGGCGAGGAAGCTTTCGTACATAAGAACAAAACGAATGGCTCCTTTAATCTGCATTTCGGAATTCCTGAAGGGGAAAAGGGTGATACGGGGAACAGCGGCGTATACATCGGTACGGAAGAGCCGGAGGATCCTGAAGTGAAAGTCTGGATAGAACCAACACGGGATTCATACAAAGCGCCGCAAAAGATGAGGAAGATAGGGAAAACGTTTGTTGCGGAAGATTCAAGCCTATACCATTCAGATGTCAGCGAGATTCTCTCGTTTGAATCGTTTCCCGCAAACGGCATTTCCGCGCTCGGGTATAAAAATACTGCGGGGAACTTTGTTTCCGCCTTTTATAAAAACAATAAAAAGTACTGTACGTACACAGGCGGCACGGGGGCAGGGCACAGTACGATGTCGAACGGGCGTCTCGTTCACGCGGAGGCGGCAGACGGTATACTGAACATCCTGACAGCCACTGCGCATCAGGACAGCCCCACGCTCTCTGCGTGGACAACCGTACAGCTGCAAACTACGGACGAAGTCATTCTTCGCCATGTTTTTCTGCGCTGGATTGTAAGCACCAGCGTTTATGAATTAACGGTAATTTATGCGACGCCGAAATACAATTACCTTTATATAGATCGTTTTACGGTAAAAAGCAGAGAGCCGACCTTAACCTGGCAGAAAAAGCTGCTTATGAATTCCTATGTTTCCTCCGATACGCGGCTTTTGTACGGCTCGTGGTTCAGAATGGCATGTATCGACGGAAGCGGCACGCTTTATGTCGCGCCCTTCTACTGCTCGCCCGAGCCATATGCCGTGCTTCGCTTCAATTCTGACGGCGAAATCACAGGAAGGTATCTGAAGGTGCTCTGGGCAGGACAGCCGCAGTTTGTTATGCGCGATCTCATTCTTGACGGCAGGTATCTTTACGGATATACGGCAGTCGGGATTACGCGCATCGATACGGAAACGGGCACGGAAACGTGCATATATGAAGCCATGAACGGAAACATCTGGCACATGCGCGGTCTGATGCTTTTGCCCGACGGGCATCTTGCGTTTTATGGGATTTCCGTCTCGACGGGGCAGGGGCACATTCTTTTGCTTTACACAACGGATGAAGAAATTGTCGTGCACTCCACAGGCATTTTGTCCGATACGCTTTTGGCGGAACCGGCGCTGTTTTGTCGGTCTGTAAATGCGTTTTCGCCCGAAATTCAGGGTTTATATCTGGATGAAGATACGGGTGACCTTTCATCGAAGCGCTTTATAGAATATGATGAATACACTTATTTGTAGGAAGGTGAGACAATGGGAAGTACTTTAAAAATTAAAAACCAAAATGGTGAATGGAGAGAAGTCCTGTCGCTCACGGGTAAAAGTGCTTTTGAAATTGCTGTGGAAAACGGATTTAAAGGCACGGAAAAGGAATGGCTCGAATCTCTGGAACCCTCGCAGCCGGACTGGAGTGAAAACGATGAAACAAGCTCATCTTATATAAAAAACAGGACACATTATGTGTATTGGGATTTTGACGAAAGCCAATGCGTAGCTGAAAAAAAGATTGACGAAACGATAGAAACTTCATTATGGACATACAAAGAAGAAGTTTCATCATTTGAATCAACATTTTATCCGTCAGGATATGAAGGAGAACACATATGTGCAAGCAAGGACGTTACCCTGGGAGACATGCGGCTATGGGAGTATCCATACTTTAAGGTTGTATTTAATGGGAACGAATATGGCGTAGCCGGAGAAACCTTCAAGGACGCAAATGGTGAGCCTCACTTAATATTACGATTTAATGATGTAAATACAAGAAAAAATGTTCTCATAGATAGTTCGTATTCGCTTTTTGGACGCACATATGTGGATATTCTTATGTTCGGGGATGGCGTGCAACCGTCCAAGCCAATTTCTATTGTAATCATTCCTTATTTATCTCCGCAGGGAACAAAGTTTATACAATTAGATTCAAGGTTTATTCCGGACTATGTTTCACGGACATATGTTGATGAGGTTACCGCAGATATCAGAGGAGAAAACACAAAAACGATTGCGGATGGAAGCATTGCATTAGGGATAAATACCATAGTGGGGCGGCGCGGCTACTACATAAAGAGTATAGATGCTGCGGCGAAGAAGATATACCTTGCGGCGGAAAAGGAAGAAAGCCCCGTATTTTCCGATGCGGACAACACGGACGCGGATTTTCCGACGCCGGGGTATGAAGCCGGGGACTGGATTTCCATTATCAACGGCTCGCATTATTACTACTGCGCGAAGGTGCAGCATGTCGAGCACAACGTCCTTACGTTTGAGGGGGACTTAGGGTTTGCCGGTTTTGCGGAGGACACGGCACAGGACGGGCACACTTTATATGTACCGACAAAACCGGAAGTCGGCGCGGTGACGTTCGGTGTTGGCGGCTTTGCGGCAGGAGAGAACTGCAAAGGCGGCGGACGTGGTGTATTCATCGGCGGACGCGACAATGTGGGCGCAAACTATGCAAGTATTGGCGGACGTGGAAACCAGGGCGGTTATGGTACGGGCGTTTTCGGTACATTTAATTTCGTCCCCGGGCTCGGCTCTTTTGGTGGCGGTAATAAAAATGAGATATGGGGACGGTATTGCGGCTTTACGGGCAATCAGAACTATATCGCGCCGGGCGTGGTTGAGAGCGTAATCGAAGGGCTTTCGAACCGCATTGAAACGTCGCACACGCATGGCGGCGGCAGATATTCTAAGAGTCGGAACGGCAGCCTTAACACCTTCCATGGTGAAAGCCTTGACATCGAAGGAAGCTTTAACGACGTCGAAGGCAGAGGGTGCAAGGTGCGGGGCAACTTCAATTTTGTGCGTGGTGACAACCTCATAGCCTGCGGGAATCAGGCGGTAATGGGTGTGTACAACATCGAGGATGCGGACAAGCTTCTCATCATTGGCGGCGGTACGGCGAAAGAACGGAAGAACATTCTGACGATTGACCGCGAAGGCAATATAAACGGCGCGAAGCTTGATTCGATGCAGGAAGAGCTTGGCGGCATGCATGCAAAGCTTGCGGACATGGCGGACTTTGTGGTGCTCGAGGTGATGGAAGGACTGACAGAGGAAATCTCCATAGCGCCGCGGTTTAGTTTCTTCGGTACATATTTTAGGGTGCTGTCAGATAACGCACCGATTGAGGAAACATATCTGCCTATCGGGGAAGCGCTTCGTACGGCGCACGGGGCGCTTTGGGCGGAGAATGTAGAGATAGCGCTTTACGATGCAGGCAAGCAAGAGACGATGCGCTGCAGACTGAAATTAGCGCATGAAGATGTGAAAGTGAAGTACGGACATTTAGAAAGGGTGGTTTAAATGAAAAAGAAGACGGCACTCGGTGCGAGTGCGGCGGCACTTTTGACAGCTGTATTTTTTACGCTGTTCGGGACGAATGCGGGAAAGGATTTGGCGGGTACGTATCGCGTGGAGCGCGCGAATGATTACTGCGCAGAGATTGCGCTCTCGGCTCCCGAGGCGTTTGGTGCGGACATCTTCACCTTATATTTAGGTGACATGGAGATTGAACGCGGGATTCTTCCGGAGACTGTGACGGTGCATCCGATTGTGGTAAGCGATTTATCGCGGCTTTCCGTTGTGTTTGAAAGACGGGGCAAACAAATAGGCGTCGGGACATTCTCTGACAACGGACTACTCTTGATTCGGGCGAAGGAGGATGCAATATGATGAAATATGGGGTCCCCGGAAATGCTTGCATTTTTGGGGAGAGGACGAACAGCGGAGCGGGCTTGAAGCTTCCGCATAGGAAGCTGATGCAAAGCGGAACTTGTGAGGACGAAGGTGTCGGGACATTCTCGGACGATGGACTGCTTTTAATTAAAGCTAAGGAGGGGACGGTATGAAAACGATGAAAAGAATGTTATGCTCCGTTATGCTTCTGATATGCATGGCGGCGGTGCATTTGCCAGTGTTGGCAGAGGAAACTGCGGTGATTACGCATTTTGACATAAGTCCTTCAGGTGTTGCCGAGATATGCGGCTATGTAAGCGAGAAGGGCGAACAGGTTGCCATCCTTATGACGACGGGAGACGGAACGGTTATAACATCCGAAACCGTCATCTACATAGACCAGATAGAAGCCGGGACAAATGGTGCGTTCATTTTAGAATTTATTGTGCCCGAAAAGTGGGCGGGCGGCGAATACACCATAGGCGTTGGCGGTCAGAACGTTTCGGCGACAAGACAGCGGGGCACTCTGGGTGCACTCCCTGCGATGATTTACCGCGTAGACGACAATTCTCTTCGCGTGGGTGCGGACATTTACTGTTTCGGTCGCTTCACTTCGGAACGGGCGGCAGATTCTTTGGCATATGGCGGCAACACGGTGTTTTACAAAATCGGCGGTATGTGGTTTGATTTGATGGACGAGGAAGCCGTGAGCTCTGCATATCTCGCAATAGAAAATGCGGTACCCGAAGAAGAATACGCGTCATGGGAAATCAGGACGTATTATGCGCCCGGACAGATTTGGGAGGGCGCATGACAGAGACATTTGAAATGGTGATAACAATTGGGGCAGTACTCGGTGCGCTCGCGGTCATTTGGAAGGTGTTTGAAGCTTTGGTGAAATTACCAAAGTACATACGGGACATGCACAGACATACCTTTGAGAACTACATGAGCATTTTAAGGATTACAATTATGGACCCGCACATGCCGCTCGGGGAGCGCATTGCGGCGGCTGAAAAGTATCTGGAATACGGTGGGAACGGCGAGGTTAAGAAGTTTGCAATTGAAGAGCTGCATGTAAATGATAAGCGAAAATGAAAGGAGAATGAAAATGCAAAACAGATTAAAAAGCAAAGTTTTATGGATGGCGGTGGCGGCGCTTATCGCGTTCGTTACCAAGGAGTGGCTCGGCTTAGAGATTCCGAAGTTTGACGAATTCGTGGAGCTTCTTCTGGCGGCACTTACAGCATTCGGAGTGGTAAACAATCCTACAGATAAACAACATTTTTAAGAAAGGAACAGACAACCCCTCAGTCGGCTATGCCGACAGCTCCCCTTGCACAGGGGAGCC
>JAZUPX010000029.1:0-7657 GCA_045605405.1 Clostridia bacterium | reverse complement strand
GAGGGAAAGGTATTTATTGCCGAATCTCCCCTGTTTGAAATCACACACAAGGATACTTCCTATTTTGCTTATAATGAAAAGGAAAAGACTGAAATTCTTGCCCAGCTTCCCGAAAAAGGTGTATCCATTCAGCGAAGCAAGGGTCTTGGTGAAAACCAGCCCGATATGATGTGGCAGACAACAATGAACCCCGAAACAAGAAGACTTATCAAGGTAGTAAGCGAGGATGCTGAGAAAATGGCGGCAACATTTGATTTGCTTCTGGGTGATAATCTGCAGGGAAGAAAAGAATTTATTGCAGAAAACGGGAAATTATACATTGATATGACAGATGTTTCATAAAATGATGTCAATAATTTAAAACAAAAAAAGAAATTCTCATTTTGAGAATTTCTTTTTTTGTTTTACAAATAATAATCCCTAAAGGAGATTGTTTATGACAATTTTTATCCGTACAATTATTCTTTATATTTGTGTAGTTACTGCAATGAGGGTTATGGGAAAACGTCAGCTCGGCGAGCTTCAACCGTCGGAATTTGTTATTGCTCTGATGATTTCCGAGCTTGCATCAATTCCCATAAGTGAAAAAGATATTCCGCTTTACCACGGTATTATCCCCATTGCTGCATTGGTTTTGCTGGAGCTTGTTTCTTCAGTGCTGGTTATAAAAAGCGAGCTGATGCGAAAAATTATCACAGGCTCTCCCGTACAGATAATAAAGGATGGGAAGCTTATTATGAAAGACCTTAAAAGGCTCCGTATCTGTATTGATGATGTATTAGAGCAGTTACGGCTTGCAGGGTACAGCACGTTGTCTGAAATTGATAGCGCAATAATTGAAACCAACGGTCAGCTTTCCATTGTCCCAAAGGAAAGCTCCCGTCCCGTAGTGTGCAGTGACCTCAACCTATCCCCCGAGCAAACACATATCCCTCACACCATCATAGCAGACGGGGTGTTGCGAAGAAAAAATCTGGAAGGTGCAGGACTTAGCGAAAACTGGCTACGTAAAAAGCTTGGGGAATACAACATTAAAAGCTACCGCCAAGTGGCATTTTTCAGCGTAACAGACAAAAAAGAAATTACGATTCAAATTTCCGAAAAATAAGGAGTGTTTATATTTTGAAAGCAGTTATACTTTGTAACAATGAGGGTACACGCCTGAGGCCTGTCACCTGCTCCGTTCCCAAGACGATGCTTCCCATTATGGGAAGACCGATTTCCGAACATACCCTGCGTCTTTTTAAAAGGCACGGCATAAAGGAAGTAGTATTTGCTTCCGATTATCTTTCGGAAGTGATAGAAAAGCATTTCTCCACAGTTAAAATTGAAGATGTAAAACTAAGCTTTTCCCGTATTAAAAATCTATGCGACTTTTTTGATGATGATACCGTATTGATAAATGGCAGCACTCTGACAGATATTGATTTAACATCAATTATTGGGATATTTGAAAAAAACCGCTCTCCCTTACTAATCACCAAACCTGAGGGTGATGATGAATTCGGCAGAGTTTATGTAGATTCTTCATCTGCAGTTACGAAGTATATTCGCTTTCCCGATACCGTACATTTAGCAGGAAGTGTTTTTACGGGAATTGCCGTTATTCCACAGGGAACACAGACAAAAGAATGCACCACACTCCCCGAATTTGCCGAAGCACTTATTGAAAGCACAAAAGTCCTCGCGGTTTCTCCTGCTTGTTATATTCGAAATATATCAGACTTTGAAAGCTATCATAAATGTTCACGTGATTTTTTTGATAAGAAAATTAATCTTCCATTTCCATGTGATGAAAAAGCTCCCGGTGTATGGGTCGAGGACGGTGCAACCGTTATGCAGGGAAGTATTATTGTCCCTCCCGTTTATATCGGAAGCGGAAGCTTTGTTTCCAAAGGAGCAAGAATTGAGGCCTATACTCAAATTGGTAAAAATGTAAATGCAGATTGTTTTTCAGGAGTAAAAAGAAGTATCATTATGGACGGAGCATCTTTGGGCGAAGGTTCGTCGGTAAGAGGTGCTATTATCGGAAACAACTGCGAAATAGGGTTTGAAAGTGCCGTATATGAGGGAAGCGTAATAGGTGCAGGCACAAAAATCGGGAAGCATTGTACAATAAAAAATGCTTCTCATATATGGCCTGAAAAATATATTGAAAATGAAAGCACCGTTTGTGAAAATCTCATATGGGAGAAAACATCTCCCCGTTCTCTTTTTGCTGACGGAAGTGCAACAGGAGTTGTAAACCGCGATATTACCCCCGAATTTGCAGCAATGCTGGGAAGAAGTATTGTAGCCCTTTTAGGAAAGAAAATTGCGGTTTCTCAAGACGGTGCACCATATAGCTCTATGATAAAAAATGCCCTTTTGTCAGGGATTCAGTCTGCAGGAGGAAAGCCCTATGATATGGGTGAACAACCCCTCCCCATCACACGAAGTGCCATCCGTTTTTATTCCCTTGACGGAGGTATTGCCCTCAGCAGCAAAGAGCACGAGGGAAACATTACCGGAAGTCTGGACATCATAAACAAATGCGGTGCAGACGTTGAAAACGAGGAACTTAAAAAGCTCTGTAACCTTATAGATTCCGGAGAAGTAAAAAGAGAAAAAGCCTCAAAAATCCACGAAACGGAGTATCTTTTTGAGTATAAGCTATACTACCTGAAACAGCTTATAAATTCCACTACGGGAAAGGAACTTAATGAGAGGCTTCTCATCTGCTGTCCCAATTTGTGGGCAAAGGATTTGCTCCAGAGTGCGGCAAAGGATTTGGGATGTCATTTCACATTTACAAATGAAGAAAATTACGAATTTTACAAGATTCTGAAATCAGGATTCTATAGCTTCGGTGTTATTATAGACTATAAGTGCGAAGCTGTGACAATCATTAAAAATTCAGGAGAAAAGATTTCAGAATTTGATTACTGGGCTCTTACTTCTCTGATTATAATGAAAAGCTTTCCCGACGCGGAGATTTTTGTGTCAGAATCCGAACCCCAGAGCATTGAAAGTATGGCAGAAAAATATTCTGCCCGTGTACACCGCACAAAAATAAGTCCGCCCTATCTTATGAATGAGCTTTCAAAAAGTGACAAGATTCAATTTCTTCATCAGTTTATTTACCGATTTGATGCGGTGGGAACTATTATCCTGCTTCTTGACTTTCTAAGTAGCAAGGAAACCACCATTGAAAATCTGCTGAGGGAAGTTCCTGCTACCCACACGCTAAGCACCAATATCAGCTATAATACAGAAAAACAGCCTGCACTCCTCAAAAAAATCTGTGAAAGTCACAATATAACCGCAGACAACAGCACAGATGCAATAAAAATCAATTTTGATAACGGTTGGGTTATATTGATTCCGCAGAAAACGGAATCTGCAATAAAGGTAATAAGCCACGCACACTCCATGGAATATGCTCAGGAAATTTCTGATATATTTACAGATGAGATTACTAAGGGCTGACAAAAAGGCAAGGGTTATCCCTTGCCTTTTGCCTTTACATATGCTACAATACTAACGGTGATTAATTATGAAAATTCAATTGTCTGACAGCTTTACATACAAAAAACTTTTGAAATTTACTTTTCCGTCAATTATTATGATGATTTTTACATCTATATACGGTGTTGTTGACGGTGTGTTTGTTTCAAATTTTGCAGGAAAAACCCCCTTTGCAGCAATAAACCTGATTATGCCTGTGTTTTTCATAATCGGTGCAATCGGCTTTATGATAGGTACGGGAGGAAGTGCACTCGTTGCCCGATACTTGGGTGAGGGAAAAGCAGAAAAAGCCAACAGAACATTCTCAATGCTTATCTATGTTTCTTTGGGCTTTTCGGTTGTTGTTTCGGTGCTTGGTTTTATATTTATAGAGCCCATTGCCCGACTCCTCGGTGCTGAGGGGGAAATGCTCCGCTGCTGTATACTTTATGGAAAAATCCTCCTGCCGACAATGTTTGCATTTATTCTGCAGAACGAATTTCAGGCATTTATGATTGTTGCAGAAAAGCCTCAGATGGGCCTTTTTGTGACGGTTTCTGCAGGCGTTACGAATATGGTATTGGATGCCCTTTTCGTAGGAGTTTTCCGTTGGGGGCTTGCAGGGGCGGCTGTTGCCACGGCAATGAGTCAGTTTGTGGGGGGAACTATTCCTCTTATTTACTTTATTTTTTCCAAAAAAGCACCACTAAGGCTTTGTAAAACTACTGTGAATTTTAAGGACTTACTTAAAGCCTGTACCAATGGCAGCAGTGAAATGATGACAAACATTTCTATGTCCGTGGTAACAATACTCTACAATTTTCAATTGATGAAATTTGCAGGGGAAAACGGCATTGCGGCATATGGCACAATTATGTATGTCAACTTTATATTTATTTCTATTTTTATAGGCTTTTGCATCGGAAGTGCACCTGTTATAAGTTACCATTTCGGAGCACAGAATCACAAAGAGCTGAAAAAGCTTCTTAAAATGAGTCTTGTGATTATAGGTGCATTTTCGGTAGCTATGACAACTGTTTCCCTGTTTCTTGCAAAACCTCTGTCACAGATTTTTGTAGGCTATGACAAAGAGCTTCTTTCAATGACTGTCCGCGGATTTGTTATATATTGCTTCTCTTTCCTGTTGGCAGGATTCAACATATTCGGTTCATCATTTTTCACGGCACTTAATGACGGATTGGTTTCGGCAATAATATCATTTTTAAGAACGCTTCTCTTCCAAGTGCTGGCGGTTATGATTCTGCCGATTTTTCTGAAGCTTGACGGAATATGGCTTTCAATTATCGCGGCAGAGCTGCTTTCCCTTGTTTCAGTAATTATATTTATCAAAAAAATGCAGTCTAAATATCACTATTAAGCCGAGAGGAGATTTATTATGGAATACTTTGAACTTATTAAAAAGCGTTATTCTGTACGCAAATTCACAGATGAGCCTGTAAAAAAAGAGGCTATTGAAAAAATTTTAGAGGCGGCACATATTGCCCCCACGGGATGTAACGCACAGCCACAGAGGATTCTTGTGATAAACACTCCCGAGGCAATTGAAAAGCTTCGTGAGTGTACCCATGCACATTTCGGTACAAACACGGCTATGCTTGTCTGCTATAACAAAGACGAGTGCTGGACAAGAAAGTACGACGGTGAGCAAAGCGGTATGGTGGATGCAAGCATTGTCACTACACATATGATGCTTGCGGCTGAAAACGAAGGTGTCGGAAGCACGTGGGTAATGCATTTCAATCCCTTTAAAATGAGACAAATGTTTAATATCCCTGAAAATATTATTCCCGTGGCACTTCTCGTTATGGGATACCCTGCACCCGATGCAGCACCTCACGAATTTCACAGCCAGTTCAGACCGATTGAAGAGACGGTTAAATATAACAGTTTTTGATACAAAAAAGACAACTCTTGGTTTTTCTAAGAGTTGTCTTTTTTCTTAATCAGTCTTTTAGTTAAATACTTTTCTTACTTTTCTTTGACCGAATCTTTCTGCCCAAAAACCTTGTTATTGTCATTAACAAAAACATCAAAATCAGCACAATAAGAATGGAAAACCAGCTTCTTAAATAAAATAGTTCAAACACTCTGAGTGGTAGAAAGATGTAATTAAATATTTTTGGCTGAATGAAAAAATATCCAAAATACGCAAGGAATGAAAAAATTTCCCACGGAAGAAGAACATCCAACCAATAAGGACGAGTATGTTTTTTTAAAGAAGAATATCTGAATGTATATTCAAAAAGCAAATATGAAAACAGAATTATTGCTATCAGCATAGCCCATCTATCAATTTGAGGATAGAAATATAAAACTAAAAAGCTTAAACCAGAACTTATGGCACTGAGTAAAATTGGCACAAAAATTCTTTCTATTGCCTTTTTGATTTTCTTCCAATAATATTTTATCATATAGATTATGTAATCTATTAGTGCGTTTTTTTTATTTTTCATCAGCGGTAGTTTCCTCATTTATAATTTGTTGATGTGTAGTTAAAACGACAGTTCTTGTTGCATCATTCCAGTCAACCCCTACCCCAAGCGCATCAGAAATTGCCCTGACGGGAACAAGCGTCCTGCTGTCTACAATAACAGGTGGAGAGTCAAGTTCTACAACTTTTTGTTCTTCCGTTTCAAGATTACCTATATGCATAATTGGCTGGTCTATCATCATTGTAATAAGGCTTGTATCCTTTGATGCAATAATGAGCCTGTGCTCTTCAACCCAGTCCACACTCGCACCAAGAGCGGTAAAAATTGCACGCATTGGTACCATGGTACGGGAATTTATAATTTGGGGCTCGACATCAAAGGATAGTGCCTGTCCGTCTAAAAGCACAGTGATAGATTCCTGGGCACAAACACTTATGCAGGAAAGCAAAAGGCACATCATAAGTGTAATTGTAATAAATTTTTTCATTTTAGTATCCTCCGTTATTATGGCATTTTTTATTTCCAAAGAGGCTGTAAAAAAAAGTATAACTTTTTTTACAGCCTCTTCTGTTTAGCATCATTTAGAATAAACTAAATATAAATTTAGTTCCAGTTGCTCTGCCATGCCTGACCTTTGTCGGTGTATGTAATACCTGTACCATCAAGTTTATATTCTGATGTGTCTATACCCAATTCTCCACCGCTTGTTGCGATTACATCAACAACATCGAGTTCAACTGTTTCAATTGTAGGAGCGTTATAATTTTTTTTCATAATAATCCTCCTTACTGTTTTGATGTTGCTGAATTTACCGAAGCTGTTGCACCGGTAAATATAACAACACCGTTTGCTGTTTTGATATAAGGAATAGCATAAATGCTTGTTTCAAAGTAATCCTTGGGAATTTCTACAAGGTCAGCAGAGAATGTTGATACTGTATCAACTTCTGTGTCATACTGAACCTGAACTGCATTTGCTACACCTGAAGCCTTGAAAATATCAAGCGGAAGAAGATATGCTCCGAAATATGTTTTAGTCTTTGCGGGAATTTCTGCTTTGAAAACAAAACGGATTGCACCCTTAGTATCATCTGCAACACCTGTTGTTGAATCATGAGTGATCTTCGCTGCTTCGTCTTTAACAACTACGTACCATTCTCCGTCCTTAACAACCTTGCAGCCTTCGCCAAGAACGATTTCAGTTTGTCCTGCGGGAGCTACATTTTCATTTGCATTTGACGGGTCGAACTTATAGAACTTACCAGCGTTTACGGTGATAGTAGCACTCAATTTATCATGGCAGTTAAGTGTCCACTGAGGTGTAGCACACTTGAATGTACCACCGTTAATCTCGATGCTTGCTCCATCTTTTGCATAAATAAGGTCTGCCTGCGATGCGTTATTCGGGTCACCCTCGTTTGTGTAGTAACCACCGTTGATAACAACTTTAGTATTCTTACCCAATGCCCAAACTGCCATTGTATATTCGGTTACATATACAGCTTTAACAATGTCTTTGTCTGTACCTTCGATTGTAAGATTAGCTCCGTCTTTAGCCCAGATTGCACCGTCTTCGCCGTCTGCTTCAAATGCACCTTTAAGTTCAAGTTTAGCTTGTTCGCCAGCTTCATACACCTCAGGAGCTCTTACAACCTGATACCATTCTCCCTTCTGAACAACCTTGCAACCTTCGCCAAGAACGATTTCTCCTTCACCTGT
>JAZUPX010000028.1:0-25185 GCA_045605405.1 Clostridia bacterium | reverse complement strand
AAAGGTAAATCAGGCAAGAAACGAGATATATTCGATAGTAAATGGAGTAAAAACAAAAACTGTTGAATTTGCTAAAACTCTTGGTGAATACTATAAAGCTAACATAAAAGATACTCCAATACATAATGTGTTTAATGTCGCAAATGATGCTACATGGAAATCAGGAGCTTTGGCTCTGGATACTGCGGGTTACTTCCTATCGAGTGACTTGCTTAAATTAGCAGCAAGCGGAAGCGGAAACAAGTATGTCGCAAATGAAGGAAGCTATGCATCAAATCTATTAAAAAACGATAAAGGGTTAAACGACTTTGTAAAAAGTAAAATTGAAGAATATGCGGAAAAGTATAAAAGTCCGCATCTGTTAATTAAAGATAAAACATATGAAATTCCTCTCAGCAATGGTGATTTGGGGGCTGCATTACATAACGTGAGTATTGATATTGATGCAAGAAGAGGAAGAGATGGAAAGTGGAATGCAGAGGTGAACGTGAGAGATGATTTTGATTTTACAGAATGGGTAAATCCGATTAATCAAGGTTCGCTAAAAAAGAATTTTTTGTGGGCAGCTAACGATGCAGCAATGATAAGTTCAGAATTGGGGTTATTGGACGAGGTTGGAGTAGAGATAACGTATTCTAAAAAATATTAAAGGAGAGCGTTGTATGAAAAATAAAATTTTAATTATACTTTTAATTATACTTTTATTTATTCTTTTTGCAATCCCAATTCCTATTTCTATATTCGGATTTTTCTTTTCTTTTATATGGGTTTTAGGTTCTTTGATGGAAGGGCTTTCCTTTCTTGAAACAACAACGGTTTTATGCGGATTAATAATAATTGCAACATATATTTTAACTTACATATTTGCTTTGATAAAAACGTGTGAAGAAACGAAAATTTCCATAAAAACATTTTTGCCAATAGCACATTGTTTGTTGTTTGTGCTGTTTTTATTATACTTAAAACCTATAAATAATCATATTGAAAATCCTGTTATTGAAAGTTTGCCGAAATTCGAAAGTTCTGACTGTTATTACAGCGATGGATTTCAAGATTTTACGAATTATTGTAAATATTATTTTTCTAAAGATGATGTAGGAAAAATAACGAACAATCATTACCTTAATCCTGTAACAAACGATGATATAGCAGAATTAAATGGCTATTTTGATGATTTTGAAGATTGGATTGAGTTTGTTGATTATAAGGATAAATATGATTTTAAAAGAAATATTATAGATACTGACGACTATTTTTATATCGAAAATGATGAAACAATTGAAGAACATAAGTATTGGGACTATGATGTTTACTTTTTTGATATTCAGACCAAAACACTATACTTTATTCACTCAAATATTTGATTTTCACTTCATAATATAAGCTATATTATAGAGATGAAATGTATTGCTTTAAGTTTGATACTTAATATAAGAAAATAAAAATTTGTTCGCCTTAAAAACGGTCAGAGATTCAAATAAGAGTCACTGACCGTTTTGCATTTAATTCATTATCTGTCTTCCCGTATGGTCTATCGTATAATTATCCTTATAAATTAAATTACTAACCTTCAAAAATGAAAAGCCTTTCTTTTCAAGCTCGGTTAAAATATTATCAAGGCTTTCGGCGGTGTGTGATGTGCCATTATGGAAAAGCAGTATATCCCCGCTTCTTGTTTTGGGGATAATTCTTTCCAACATCTGCTCGCAGTTGAGGTTACGCCAATCAAGAGAGTCAACTGACCATTGTATATATTCCATATCCTTGCTATGTGCTGCTTCTATCACACTGTTGTTGTAATCTCCCGACGGCGCACGGAAAAGGGTGGGGGAGATTCCCGATGTGTCTTTAATGGCTTTGTTGCACTTATCAATGTCAGCAAGCATTTCATTTTGCGACATAGCGGTGTAGTGAGTATGGTTATAGCTGTGATTTCCTATTTCGTGACCGTCGGAAACAAGCTTTTTCATTATGTCGGGGTTTTGCTCTGCCCACGTACCCAAAACAAAAAAGGTTGCATTGCAGTTGTGGCTTTTCAGAGTGGCGAGAATGCTTTCCATATCCTCGGCACCCCAGGCACAATCAAATGTGATTGCAATTTTCCCGTCATCTCGCTGGACGGAATAAATGGGAATTATTTTAGGTGCAGTAGAAACCGTCACACTGTCTTCTCCTGCGAAAATTGCTCCCATTCCTATTACCGTACATATCAGAAGAAATGTCAGTACTCTGTATTTATCTGTTACGAACACTTTCATTTTTATCAATCCTTTCATAATAGTCTTCTATACCGTCCAGAATGGCTTTTGACATTGCTTTTTGATATTTTTCGGTATTGAGAAGCTTTTCTTCCTCATAATTGGAAAGAAAACCGCACTCCACAATCACTGCAGGAATCTGTGCATTTCTCAAAAGAAAAATCCCCTTGGGGGCTTTTGCCTGTGTACGCTTTGACTTGTTATCGGGGATGGAGTGCAGTCTTTTTTGCAAAATTTCCGCCAGAATCTCCGATTCGGGAAAATTTCCCGAATAGATAACCTGCGCTCCGCGGTAGCGTGAGTCAGTAAACTTATTCATATGTATGCTGACAAACATATCTGCGTGGGAATTATTTATGATTTCCAGCCTTTTATGCATATCTTCTTTTTTCAGCTTGCCGGCAGGCATATCACCCTCGGCAATTGTTTCTTCGCCTTCTCTTGTCATAATGACAGTGAAGCCTTTTTTTTCAAGATCCTTTTGAACGAGCCTTGCAATTTTTATGTTAAGGGTGCTCTCAATTGTGCCGTTCATTCCAACAGCACCACCGTCGGGCAGACCATGCCCTGCATCAATTATCACGGTTTTTGTGATTTCTCCAGAAAACGCACTCTCGTCGGGGACCTTTAAAATATGTACTGTAACAGTAAAGAAAATTGTGAACAGCACTAAAATAACAAGCTTTCTTCGAGGAATAACTATCATACACATTCTCCTTTTAAATAATGATATGAAAGAGAATCTGAAAATATGGTGAATTTATTTTATTTTGCGAAAATCTCTTGATTTCCACAAAATATCAGAGTATAATAAAAAAGTAGGGCAAATCTCTGTGACGTTACGAAAGCGAGGATAAAAAATGACAACATTGTTACTTGTCAGACACGGGCAAAGCGAGGCGAATCTCGAAGGAGTTTTTGCCGGAAATTATGATGCACCGCTTACAGAACTCGGACTTAAGCAGGCGGAAAAAACAGCAGAGTTTATAACTGAAAATTACAGGGTTGACTGTGTATATGCCAGTGACCTTATCCGCGCTTTTGAAACGGGAAAAACTGTCGCAAATGCTTTGAAACTACCAATAATTCCTAATGACGGACTCAGAGAGATTCGGGCAGGCGAGTGGGAAGCACTTCCATTTGACGATATTGTTATAAAATTCCCCGAAGAGTATAAAAAATGGAAAGAGGATATAGGAAATTCGTCTTGTCCCAATGGTGAATCGGTAAAGATGCTGGGAGAGAGGGTTATGGCAACCCTTACAGCCATTGCAGAGGAAAATGACGGGAAAACCGTTGTTATCGCAACCCACGCAACACCAATCCGCGTCAGCCGGACATTAATTGAATATGGGAATCTTGCACCTATGCAGGATATTCCATGGGTGTCCAATGCATCCGTTACGGAGATAATATACGATAACGGGAAATGGACTGTCGGCAGGGTAGGTCAGGACAGCCACCTAAGCGATTTCAGGACAAATCTACCCAATAATGTATGATATAAATTGAAATAGAAAAAACAGGGCAATTATATTAATTGTCGGAAAATGAAATATTTTATCTTTGTTTGTCTTTTTAGAAAAAAACGCATTATTCGATGGAATATATGCGTTTTTTTGTGCATATAATT
This sequence comes from Clostridia bacterium, assembly GCA_045605405.1. Classification (GTDB taxonomy): domain Bacteria; phylum Bacillota; class Clostridia; order UMGS1883; family UMGS1883; genus UMGS1883. The sequence goes on along the minus strand of JAZUPX010000028.1, from coordinate 21,294 downwards.
AGTCGACGACTTAAATACATATCAAAAGGAGTTGCAAACAATGGATAACAATATGATTACATTAACAGGTACAGTCGAAACAGAAGCCCGATTCAGCCATAGCGTGCTGGATGAGGAATTTTACAGTTTTATGCTCCGCGTTCCCCGACTTTCGGAAAATGATGACCTTCTTCCGATAACCGTTCCCGAAAGACAGCTTGACAGCATTTTGATTCAGCCCGGAAACAAAATAAAGGTAAAGGGACAGCTCAGAAGCTACAATAAATACACAGAACAGAAGACTCGGTTAATTTTGACCGTTTTTGCAAAAGGAATAGCACCTGCTCTTCCCGATGATGATTCCAATCCCAACGAAATTTTCATAAACGGATTTATATGTAAAGCACCTATATACAGAAGAACTCCTTTCGGCAGGGAAATTACCGACCTGATAGTTGCCGTAAACCGTGCTTTTAACCGAAGCGATTACATCCCTGCAATTGCATGGGGCAAAAATGCCGTGTACAGCGAAAATCTCGAAATAGGAAGTAATGTTATGCTGTGGGGAAGATTGCAGTCAAGAAATTATAATAAGAGGATTTCTGAAGACGAAACGGAAGTAAGAACGGCGTATGAGTTATCAATAACAAAGATTGAAAAATTAGCATAGCGGTAAGGGGTGTGTAAGCACCCCTTATCTTTTTGCATAAATAGCTTGCATTGGGGAAAAGTATCTGTTATAATATTCTTGGTGAAGATTATGAAGATTTTAGGTCTTGACTACGGAGAAGCGCGAATCGGCGTAGCCGTAAGTGATGCTCTCGGTATGCTTGCAAATCCTTTGGATACAATAAGTGAAAAAAACAGAACACTACAGCTTGAAAAAGTCTGTACTGTTGCAAAGGAGCACGGAGTAGAAAAGCTTGTGGTTGGTCATCCCAAACGGATGGATGGTACACTCGGTCACCGTGCTGAGTATACGGAGGAATTTGCAAAAGAGCTTTCTAAGAAACTCGGCATTCCATATGTTATGTGGGATGAAAGGCTCTCCAGCACCGAGGCGCACCGAATACTGGAAAGCGGCGGTGTCAGCGGAAAAAAAAGAAAGACAAAGGTAGACAAGATTGCTGCGGTTATAATTCTGCAGGGCTATCTTGACGCTAATTATTGATAAAGGAGTATGTTGTTATGACAGAAGAAAACAGAGCAGGGTTTGAAACGGTTGAGGAGGATTACGAATTTCTCGACACAGTAGAATATGAAGGAGAAACCTATTTTATACTTATTCCCGCAACCGACAGTGAGGAAATCGACGGTGAAGTTTTCGTTATGAAGCTTGTTGAGGTTGATGGGGAGGAAATGCTTGAAGGTATTGACGACGGTGAAATCTTTGACAATGTTTATAATATTTTCAAGGAAAATAACAAGGATGAATTTGAATTTCTGGATTGATTTAAAAGGGGATATGTGATATAATATATTCCATCCCCTGCGGTGTACGCAATTACGGATTTATTTTAACCAACACATCTATTAAGGGAGACTGATGTTTTACCGTGGCGTGTAGGCCCTCCGTTTGAAGACAGGGAAACCCAGGAGCGGTAATCAAGTCACCCACCTGCTCACGCAGGTTTAGAATAGTCCGAAGAAAACGGCACTGCGGGGCTACATATTAAAATATAATTTATTTTACATAAAAGGAGATAAAAAAATGAAAAAATTAACTGCAATTGTTATGTCTGTTGCGATGGTTCTTCTTATGTCTGTTACTTCTTTTGCGGCATTTTCTGATATGCCCCAGGGTGCAGATGGGGAGGTATTGCAGAAGGCTGTGGACAATGGTCTTATCCAGGGATTTGAGGATAACACAGTAAGACCTCAGACTCCCATCACGAGAGCACAGATGGCAACCATTATGTCAAGAGCAATGAAAGCTGTGGAAAAAGCAGATATATCTGAATTCGTTGATGTAAAAGCAGGAGACTGGTACTACGATGCTATGTCGCAGGCTGTATCAATGGAAGCTTTCAAGGGCGATGACAAGAAAAAACTTAATCCCAACAATACAATTACCCGTCAGGAAGCGCTCATTGTTCTTTGCAGAATTTTTGATGTTCCCGACAGCGATGTAAGTGCACTGGGTAAATACAAAGATGGTGCACAGGTTGCATCATGGGCAGCAACAGAAGTAAGAAGTATGGCTGCAGCAGGTTATCTCGGAAATATTACAGAGATAAGACCGCTTGATGCAATGACACGTCTTGAGTTTGCACAGATTATGGACAGAATCGTAACTACATATATTGATGAGTCTGGTGAATACACAAATCTTCCTGCAGGAAATATTCTTGTAAGAGCTGAAAATGTTACTCTTAAGGGTGTTAAAACAGATAGTGTTATTTTCATCGGCGACGGTGTTGAAAGTGAAGTGAACTTTACTGATTGTACCGTTGAAAGAATAATTGCCCGCGGTAAGCAGGCTGTTATTAACTCCGGTACATATGCATATATCCGTGCAATCGGTAACGGCACACAGGTGATTCTTAAGAAAATGCCTATGGACCTTGTGAAAATATTTGCTGACGGTAAAACCGGTAAGTTCTATGCAAAACCCGGAAAGGGAACTATTGTACTTCCCGCAATGCAGGGATAAAACACAGAATAATTTAGAAAATATAGAGGGTTGTTGCAAAGAGCTTTGTAACAACCTTTCTTTTGAAAAATAATGCTATAGGTGATGTTTTGAAAAAAGTAGAAATCTATACAGACGGCGCCTGCACAGGAAACCCCGGAAAGGGTGGTTACGGTGCAGTGCTTATTTACAACGGAAACGAAAAAAGAATAAGTAAAGGCTTTCGGAAAACCACAAACAACCGAATGGAGCTTATGGCGGCAATAGATGCACTTAGTCTTCTAAAGGAAGCTTGTATAGTTGATTTATATAGTGATTCAAAGTATCTTACCGATGCCGTAAACCAGAAATGGTTATATTCATGGCAGAAAAACGGCTGGAAAAAATCTGATAAAAAACCTGTTTTGAACCGTGACTTATGGGAGGAACTTCTCCTTCTCCTCAGCAGGCATACGGTCACTTTTATATGGGTTAAGGGGCATAATGGAAACCCTTACAATGAGGTTTGTGATACAATGGCGGTAGAAGCATATAACAATTCTTCTGACAATATTGATGAAACTTATGAAAACTTGTGAAAAAACTCCAGTTTATATTGACAAAAACATAGCTTTTGTATTAAAATATAATGGAGAATGTTATAGGGGGAAGTTTGATGAATAACTCTAAAGATAACGAACAAATTGATATAAAACGAATGATAGAGGTCGTACTTGACCGAATAGTATCAATTCTCGTGATAACTATCGTTTTTGGTTTGGCGGCATATGCTCTTAGTGAATTCTTTTTCGTAAAAAAGTATGAGTCCAGTGTAACCATGGTTGTAAATAACGAGGTTTCACAGGAGGAGCAGGGCTCGGACCCGTCAAAACCGGTAGAAACAAAAACCTATTCAAGTGATATTACTGCATCGCAGCTCCTTGTACCTACCTGTATTGAAATTATAAAGAGTGATGCGATTTTAGAGCAGGTAACAAGCGAAATAAAGGCGAAAACACAAGAAAAATTCAGTGTATGGGATATTAAAAAAATGTTGACGGTTGAAGAAATTCCCAATACATATATTGTGCGTATTGAAATATTGAATAATGACCGTGTTATGGCACGTGAAATTGCCGATTCTATAGGCAGAGTGACTGAAACGAAAATGCAGAATTATATCCCGAGAAGCTCGATTAAAGTTGTAGACTGGGCCAAGCTTTCTTCAAATCCCGCTTCACCGAATGTTCGTAATAATACAATTCTCGGTGCACTTTTAGGCTTCGTTCTCAGTATATCATTTATACTCCTCAAGGAAATATTTGATGTTCGTGTTAAATCGGCAGACGATTTGGTTGCACGCTTCGAATTGCCTGTTTTGGGTGCTATCCCTGAAATTTACGTGTCCTATGACGATTCTTCAAATGACGAAGAATCGGGGGATTAAGATAGGCAGGAGGGTTAAAAAATGGCAAATATAGTTTCAAACTTGCGAAAAATTTCATCTAAATTTCTTAAAAGCAGTATTGTAAATACCGGGTCTCCGCTTATTGTTAAAAGAGCGAAAGTCTTAAATGATAAGAGCTCTTTTCATGTAAAAGAAGCATATAAAGCGCTCAGAACAAATGTGGTTTTCACAATTCCTCACGACGGAGCAAAGAAAATTATTGTTACCAGTGCATTGGCAGGTGAGGGAAAAAGTACAAACTGCCTCAATCTTGCAATCTCTTTTGCACAGACAGGTGCAAAGGTTTTGATTGTGGATTGCGACCTCAGAAAACCTAATATAGCAAATCTTCTGAACATTCAGTCAACCCCGGGGCTTTCAAATATTCTTGCAAATTTAAACACTATTGATTCTGCAATAGTTCATTCTGATTATGCAAATCTTGACGTAATCCCTTCAGGCGATATGCCTCCGAACCCGGCAGAACTTTTGGGAAGCAATTCCATGAAAGAGATTATTGAAAAGCTTTCGGAAATTTATGAATATATTTTCCTTGACACATCTCCAATCAACATCGTAACGGATGCGGCTGTAATGTCAAAAATGGTAGACGGTGTTCTCGTTGTGGTAAGACAGGGAAGAACCGATAAGGAAAGTGTAGCAGAGGCAATTAAAAAACTCTCTTTCGTAGATGCAAATATCCTCGGCTTCGTCCTAAACGGAAGACTTTCAGATATCAAGATGGGTTACCGCTACGGCAAGGGCGGATATTACCGTTACGGCAAGAAACAGAAATATTACAGAAGCGGATATTACGGCGGTTACGGATATGGCGGATATGGCGGTTACGGTGGCTATGGTTACGGCTATGGTTACGGCTATGGTTACGGAAATTCAAAATCCGGTAAAAAAGATAAGTAAGAAGTAGGGTTTCTTATGATTGATTTTCACACTCATATACTCCCCGAAATTGATGATGGAAGCGGCAGCATAAAAGAATCAGTTGTTTTGATAAAAAGATTGAAACAGCAGGGCGTTAATAATATTGTCCTTACTCCGCATTTTTACGCTTACTCTTCATCGGCAGAGAATTTTAATGAAATAAAAAACAAATCCCTGAAAGTACTCCTAGAGGAACTTAAAACAGAAAATATTGAGGTTAACTTGTATTCTGGCTGTGAGGTGTTTTTCTTTGAAGAACTGTGGCGAATCGATAACCTTAAAGATTTATGTATAAAAGGTACTGAGTATATGCTTTTAGAGATGCCTTTTACAAAATGGACAGGCTCGATGGTACGGGGTATTGAAAGACTTATAGGAAAAGGAATAACTCCCATCATTGCACATTTTGAAAGGTATATTAAGCATAAGGAGAATCTTGCTAATATTTACGAACTTATAGAAATGGGTGCCATTCTTCAAATGAACTGCGCATATATCAATAAATTCTCTACAAGAAGAAAGGCTATCAAGTTTATAAGAAAAGGTATGGTTTCTTTATTGGGAAGTGACTGCCATAATATCACGGACAGAGCCCCCGAATATGATAAGACAATAGGATATATTAAAAAGAAGCTGGCAAAGGAAGATTATCGTCGGTTTTCAGGCTTTCAGAAGAAAATTTTATCAGGTGCACAGAGAGTTTACCCGGTATAAACTTTTTTGAATTTAATAAAAATCCGGTTATACAAGTTTGTATTACCGGATTTTTTACTGCTTGGATGGGAAGTGATATAATATGTATAAAGAATATGAAAGATGCACTCTTTGCCCAAGAAAGTGCGGGATAAACAGAAATAAAGAAGAAAAAGGATTCTGCGGGCAGACTTCTGTATTGAAAGCAGGCAGAGCATCCCTCCATTTATGGGAGGAACCATGTATATCAGGAGAAAAAGGCTCAGGCACAGTATTCTTCTCAGGTTGCAGTCTTCATTGTTGTTATTGCCAGAACTTTAATCTAAGCCGGGGAGAAGAAGGTGTAGTGATTGATACTGAAAACCTCAGCCGTGTTTTTCTCAATCTTCAGGATGACGGTGCACATAATATAAATCTTGTAACGGGAGAGCATTTTGCACCTCATATAAAGGCGGTTGTTAAAAGTGCGCGGAAAGGTGGACTTATAATACCCGTCATACTTAACAGCAGCGGTTATGTATCTTTAGAAACATTAGATTATCTACAGGATGTAATTGATATATATCTTGTGGATTTTAAGTATATGAATCCTGAAATTGCAAAGAAATATTCTGTTGCAGAGGACTATCCCGATGTTGCAAAAAAGGCTCTTGAAAAAATGTATAAACTGGCAGGAACGCCTGTTTTTAATAATGACGGAATTCTTGAAAAAGGTGTTATTGTGAGACATTTGTGCCTGCCAACTTGCAGTGGTGATTCAAAAAACGTTATCCGTTATGTCTATGACAAGTACAAAGAAAATGTTCTTCTTAGCATTATGAGCCAGTATACACCCTTCGGAAATTGCAGAAAATATCCTGAGTTAACCCGAAAACTGACGGCGGAAGACTATGATGAAATATTAGATTTCTGTCTTGAAATTGGAATTGAAAAAGCTTTTATTCAGGAGGGGGAAGCAGCATCAGAAAGCTTCATTCCTGTTTTTGACGGAAAAGGTGTTGCTTTTTAGACATATTGCTTATAAAAATCCTCTAAAACACTTGAAAAACATTACCTGAAAATGGTATAATATAAATTAGGTATATAGTATTTAATTACCGCGAAAGGAATGATTATACAATGGAAAACGTATTTGACGTTTTAAAAGAAAGAGGTCTTCTTGCACAGACCACACATGAGGAGGAAATTCGCGAGCTTCTCGGAAAAGAGAAGGTGACTTTCTATATAGGCTTTGACCCTACGGCAGACAGCCTGCACGTAGGACATTTTCTGCAGATGGTAGTTATGCGCCATATGCAGATGCACGGACACCGTCCCATCGCTCTTGTAGGCGGCGGTACAGGTCACATTGGCGACCCGTCAGGCAGAACAGATATGCGTCAGATGATGACAAAGGAAACAATCGATTATAACTGCGAACGTTTTAAGGAACAGCTTTCAAAGGTAATTGATTTTTCTGATGGTAAGGCTATTATGGTTAACAATGCCGACTGGCTTTTAGACCTTAACTATGTTGAATTCATTCGCGACATTGGTTCTTGCTTCTCGGTTAATCAGATGCTTGCTGCAGAATGCTTCAAGCAGAGACTTGAAAAAGGTCTTTCTTTCCTTGAATTTAACTATATGCTTATGCAGAGCTACGATTTCCTGATGCTCAGCCGTAAGTATGATTGTAAGATTGAGCTTGGCGGTGACGACCAGTGGAGTAATATCTTAGGCGGTCTTGACCTTTGCAGAAGAAAGGACCAGAAGCAGGTTTACGGTATGACATTCACCCTCCTTACAAACAGCGAGGGTAAGAAGATGGGCAAAACTGCAAACGGTGCAGTATGGCTTGCTCCCGAAAAGACCTCTCCTTATGAGTTCTATCAGTACTGGAGAAACGTTGACGACAGTGACGTATGTAAGTGCCTTAAGCTTCTCACATTTGTTCCTATGGACGAAATCCGTGAGTATGAAAAGCTTGAGGGAAGTCAGCTTAACAAGGTGAAAGAGCTTCTCGCATATGAGGTTACAAAGCTTGTTCACGGCGAGGAAGAGGCTAAGAAGGCTCAGGAAACAGCAGCAGCAATTTTCTCAGGTCATGGAGATGCAGCTAATATGCCCTCTGCACAGGTAACGGCTGATGAAGTTGGTGACGGTATTGCAGTTCTTGACCTCCTTGTAAATATAAAATTTATCCCCTCAAAGGGCGAGGGCAGAAGACTTATTCAGCAGGGCGGCCTCAGCATAGACAATGAAAAGGTTACGGGAATTGACCTTGTAATTACAAAGGACAGCTTCAAGGATGGTAAAATTATTGTTAAAAAGGGTAAGAAATCTTTTCTTAAAATTGAACTTGCATAATTAATCCGAACCTCGAATTTAAAGGCAGGTGTATATATGTCGGACATCATAATTTCCGGCTATTACGGACTGGGTAACAGCGGTGATGAAGCACTGCTTGAAAGTATTGTAAAAGACCTGAGGAGTATAAATCCCGATATTACTATCACGGCACTGTCGGGAAACGCAAAGCTTACCGAAAAGCTCTACGGAATAAAAACCGTTAACAGATTTAACATTTTCTCTATATTAAGGGAGTTTAAATCTGCAAGGCTTCTTTTAAGTGGCGGCGGTACACTGATTCAGGATGCAACCAGTACGAAAAGTCTTCTTTATTACTTGGGAATTATATCCTTGGCGAAGAAAATGGGACTCAAGACTATGCTTTATGCAAACGGAATGGGTCCTATAAAAGATAAAAATGTAAAAAAAGTGAAAAGTGTTCTTAACAAGACGGACCTTATTACACTCAGAGAAAGTACATCCTTGGAGGAAATCGAGCGTTGCGAAATAACCTTGCCTAAGGTTATTGTTACAGCAGACCCTGCATTCAATTTGACTGCTTCTCCAAAGGAAAGAGCGTATGAGATTTTCTCAGAATACTCAATTAATTCCAATGATAAGGTTGTTGCAGTTTCCGTAAGAGAGAGCAGTAATACTCCGCCTGGTTTTGAAACGCAAATGGCACAGGCTCTTGACGAGATTGCAAAAAACGGATATCTTCCGGTTTTCATACCAATGCAGAGGTGTGTTGATTTGGGTATATCCTTGCGGATTGCAGCTAAAATGAAGGAGCCTTCAAGGGTAATTGACCGTGAACTATCGGTTTGTGATATGCTTGCCGTTATAGGGGAATGCAGTATTGCCTGCGGTATGCGGCTTCATATGCTTATTTTTGCTACTGTTATGAATGTACCTATGGCAGGTATTGCTTATGACCCGAAAGTACGAGGGTTTATGGAATATATGCATCAGGAAAATTATGTAAATATGGAAGATTTTAATGCCGAAGCTTTTATGAAAGTTTCTGGTGATGTTTTGAAAAATTCAGAATCTTTGAGAGAAAATTTAATGGTAGCTCTTGCACCAATCAGGGAAAAAGCAAGAAAAAATGCTTTCCTGGCATTAGAACTGTTGGATTATTAAATGTGTTGAAAGGTACGGTGACAGCTTGAAAAAATTATTAAAAACGCTGTTGGTAATATTTCTTGTTTTTATTATTGCTGTAGCCGGACTTTTGTTATGGCAATGGAAAAATATAGAGAGTATTCTTGTGGGTGTTTGGCAAAATTCCGAAGAAATAGAGCAAAAACGTAATGAAAATCAGGAAACTCTGGTAGGGAATGTAAATGATTATATGGATACACCTGCAAGAGAAATGACCGAGGAAGAAATCGGGCAGATTGAACGGGGTGAAACCACCGTAGCGGAGGTTTACCAAAAAATCTTTGAGGAAAAAAACAAACAGGCGGAAAATAGCGCTTTGGAGCAGACTGCCCCAAATAAAAAAGATAAGGACAGAATAATAAGCCAATATATGTCTGAACTTTACAAGCTGCAGAACGAATATACAGCTAAGGCCGAGGCTACTATAGCCGAGGGGGCACACTACTACGAGAGTATAAAAAAGCATCCTCAGGATGCCGTTGCAAGGGCAAGCACCATAACCAAATTTACCTCAGTTGTGAGGAATCTGGAAAAAGAGTGTGACTCAAAAGTGGAGTCCGTTATAAAAAATATGAGAGCTGATTTAACTGCCATTGGTACTGACACCTCGATTATAGAGGCTGTTCGTGCCACATACGCAAATGAAAAACAGCTTAAATTGTCATATTACGCAAATAAATATTTAAAGTAAAAGCATACTTTGGAGATGAGGAGAGAGAATATGCTGAAAAAATTTACATTCAAGGGTGGCGTACATCCGAATGATAATAAGGCACAGACGAACAGAAAAGGAATAGTTGTTCTGCAGCCCCCAAAAACATTGGTTTTTCCTCTTGTGCAGCATTTGGGAGTACCGTGTACTCCTATTGTAAAGGTTGGTGACCGTGTGCTGAAAGGACAGAAGATAGCCGACAGTGAAGCATTTGTAAGTGCTCCTATCCATTCTTCTGTTTCGGGAACGGTAACGGCTATCAAGCCCTGCCCCGTGCCCAACGGCTCAATGGTTGAGTCTATAATTATTGAAAACGATTTTGAAGAGGAAAGAGCTTATACTCTCAAACCCACTGATTATACAACAATTGCACCTGATGATATTCCGGGCGTTATAAGAGAAGCCGGTATTGTAGGTATGGGTGGTGCAACATTCCCCACTCACGTGAAGCTTATGCCTCCCGACCCCTCCAAAATTGACACAATTATTGTGAACGGAGCGGAGTGTGAACCTTATCTTACAAACGACCACAGAGTAATGATAGAAACTCCCGAAGAGGTTATCCTCGGCCTTAAAGTTTTGCTTTACAGATTTGGTATTACAAACGGACACATTGCAATTGAGGACAATAAAAAGGATGCAATTGCCCTTATGAAAAAGGAATGTGCTTCCGAGGGGATAATTATTGATACTCTTAAAAAGAAGTATCCGCAGGGAAGCGAAAAACAGCTTATATACGCTGTAACAAAGAGAGAAATTCCCACAGGGAAGCTCCCTGCCGATGTAGGTGTCATTGTAGTAAATATCGATACCTGCACAGCCATTGCAAGAAGATTTATGTACGGAAAACCTCTTATGCGTCGAATAGTAACTGTTGTAGGCACACCCTTTAAACAGGATGCAAACTATAAGGTTAGAATAGGTACTCCCATTGATTACATAATTGAGCAAAACGGGGGATTTATAAGAAATCCTGCCAAGGTTATAATGGGCGGACCGATGATGGGTATTGCACAGTTCAGACTTGATGTTCCTATTATAAAGGGTACCTCCGCAATCCTTGCACTTACCGATAAGGAAGCGGTAATTCCTCCCGAAAGCCCTTGTATAAGATGCGGAAAGTGTGTAGAGCATTGTCCTATGAACCTGATGCCTCTCTATCTTCAGCAGTTTGCAGCAAAAGGTGATTTGGAAAGCTGTGAAAAGTATGATGTCACATCCTGCATAGAATGCGGATGCTGCAGCTTCGGATGTCCTTCAAAAAGGCAGCTTGTTCAGAATATAAGAATCGCAAAACGCAGTGTTATGGCAATCCAGCGTGAGCGTGCACAAAAGGAAAAGGAGGGAGCAAAATAATGGAGAATCTCAGACTTAAAGTTTCATCAACACCCCATGTAAGAGAAAAAATCAGCATAGAGGATGTTATGCTTGATGTGATAATAGCTCTTATGCCGGCGGCTTTTGCGGGTGTGCTAATTTTTGGTCAGCGTGCATTTTTGGTAATGCTCCTTTCAGTAATATGTTGTGTAGGTTTTGAATGGCTTTATCAGCGTATAGCACATAAAAAGAGTACAATAGGTGATATGAGTGCCGTTGTAACGGGTATGCTTTATGCATTCTGCTTGCCCGTGAATGTTCCGCTGTACATAGTAGTAATCGGTGCATTGGTTGCAATTGTTATTGTAAAACAGCTTTTTGGCGGAATAGGACAGAATTTTATGAATCCTGCCCTCGTGGGAAGAGCTTTTGTGCTTGCATCATTTCCCCTTGCAATGACAACTTATTCTTTAGATAAAATAAACTTCTTTGACAGTGCGGCAATTACAGGTGCAACGCCCTTGTCAAGCGAATTTCAGGGTCAGATTCCCACCGCAGTGGAGCAACTTTTTGGCTTTTATAAAAGCGGTCAGCCAATCCCTGGCTGTATAGGAGAAACCTGTGCAATCGCTCTTCTTATAGGCTTTGTATACCTTCTTATCCGCAGAGTAATCAGCGTAAGAATTCCTCTTGCATTTATTGCAAGCGTTATGGTTATGACCTGGCTTTGCGGTGATTTTGCAGTTACAAGTGCACAGAATCCCGTAACTGCAGTTCTTTCGGGCGGCGTTCTTCTCGGGGCAATATTTATGGCTACTGACTATGTTACAAGTCCCACCACTCCCTTAGGCCAGATTATATTCGGTATAGGCTGCGGTGTGCTCACTTGTGTAATAAGATTCTGGGGCGGTTATCCTGAGGGTGTAAGCTTTGCTATCCTTCTTATGAATATCTTAACTCCGCTTCTTGACAGATGCACCAGACCAAAGCCCTTTGGCAAGGTTAAAGAAAGATAAGGAGGGGACAGTATGAAAAAAGAATTTGTAAAACTTTCGGCTGTTCTTTGCCTTATAACATTGGTTGCAGCCTTGGTCCTTGCAGGTGTAAATACTATTACGGCACCGGCTATTGAGAGGGCAGAAAAAGAAGCTACACAGTCAGCTATGAAAAATCTTTTACCCGAAGCAAATGAATTTGAAACTTCGGAAACTGACGAGAATTTGTCAATAGCAAGAAAAAATGGTGAAATCATTGGGTTCTGTGCCAAGGTATCTGCAAACGGGTATGGCGGTGCAGTAGTTATGATGGTTGGTGTTGATAAGGAAATGACTGTTCAGGGTATTGAAATTCTTACCCAGAGCGAAACAGCAGGTCTTGGCGCAAAAATTACCGAGGATAAGTTTAAGGGGCAGTTTGCAGGGAAGAGCCTTGCAGATTTGAAGCTTGTTAAAAAGCCCACAACTTCTCCTCAGGAATTTGAAGCCGTAACAGGTGCTACAATCAGCAGCCGTGCCGTTGAAAAAGGTATTGCACAGGCTTGTGATATGATAACAGCACTATTCATAAAGGAGGGAGCAAAATGATTAAAACAATTAAAAACGGAATCATTAATGAAAATCCCACCTTTATGCAGCTTTTGGGTATGTGCCCCACTCTTGCCGTTACAACCTCTCTTGCAAACGGTATTGGTATGGGAATTTCTGTTACTTTCGTACTTACTCTTTCAAATATGCTTGTATCAATGCTCAGAAAAATGATACCTCAGAAAATCAGAATAGCGGCTTATGTTGTAATTATTGCAACATTCGTAACTGTTGTTGACCTTATTCTGAAAGCATATATTCCAGCACTTTCTCAGTCTCTTGGACTTTTCATACCCCTTATCGTTGTTAACTGCATCATTCTTGCCCGTGCAGAAGCATTTGCTTCCAAAAACGGTGTAATGAAATCTGCAGCCGACGGTATCGGTATGGGACTTGGCTTTACAATAGCACTTTCAATTATTTCTGCAATAAGAGAAATTCTTGGCAACGGAACTATTTTAGGTATTTCTGTGGGAATTACTTCTCCTGCAACGATTATGCTTCTTCCTCCGGGAGGATTCCTCACACTGGGACTTCTTCTCGGAATAATCAACGTGATTAAAAACAGAAAGGGGGAGAGATAAATGCCGGCTTTGATAGGAATAGCACTCACATCTATTTTCGTACAGAACTTTGTACTTGTTAAATTCTACGGTATCTGTCCCTTCCTCGGCGTGTCCAAGAAGCTTGATACTGCTCTTGGTATGGGTATGGCGGTTACATTCGTAATGACGCTTGCCTCCATTATGACATGGCTTTGTCAAAAGTTTATCCTCGTTCCCCTTAATATCGAATATATGCAGACCATTGCATTTATCGTTATAATTGCGGCACTTGTACAGTTTGTGGAAATGTTTTTGCAGAAGTCAATTCCCTCACTTTACAGTGCACTTGGAATCTATCTTCCTCTTATAACAACGAACTGTGCCGTACTTGGTGTAGCACTTCTTAATGTAAGAACTGCATCTGTAATAGACCCCACTGCAGGAAGCTATACTCTTATAGAAACAATTGTGAACGGATTTTCTGCAGGAATAGGCTTTATGTTAGCAATTGTGCTTTTTGCAGGTGTTCGTGAAAGACTCGAAAGCTCGGATATCCCCAAATCATTACAGGGAATGCCCATTGCACTTATCAGTGCTTCGCTTCTTGCAATTGCATTTTTGGGATTTGCGGGAATGTCTTTTTGAAAGGAATGATTTAAACTATGACAGATATACTTTTTCCTGCTTTGGCAATGGGAGCGGTAGGTCTTTTCCTCGGTATTCTTTTGGCGGTAGCATCTAAAATATTTGTTGTTGAAAAGGATGAACGTGCAGAAGCTATTGCAGAAGTTCTTCCCGGTGCCAATTGCGGTAGCTGCGGATATGCAGGATGTAGTGCATATGCGGCGGCAATATCCTCCGGCGGTGCAAAAATTAACGCCTGCAGCCCCGGCGGACAGCCAGCTGCCGATGCAATTGCAGGTATAATGGGAGTTCAGGCTGAGGCAGTTGAGCAAAAGTGCGCAGTTGTTCTTTGTAACGGTGATGAAGAAACTGCAACAGATAAATACATATATGAAGGCATTGAGGATTGTAATGTAGCAGTAACTCTTCAGGGCGGCGGGCATAAGGCTTGTTCGTATGGCTGTATGGGTTACGGAAGCTGCAGTGCAGTTTGTCAGAATAATGCAATAACAATTGAAAACGGTATTGCAGTCATTGACTATGAAAAGTGCGGTGGCTGCGGTGAATGTGAAAAGGCTTGTCCGAAAAAACTCATAAAGATTGTTAAGAAAAGCACTAAATATATTGTTAAATGCAGTTCCTGTGACAAAGGCGCAGAAATGAAAGCAAAATGCTCCGTTGGTTGTATCGGATGTAAAATTTGTGAGAAAAACTGCCCAGTGGAGGCAATAACGGTAGAAAACAACCACGCCGTAATTGATTATGAAAAATGTATCGGTTGCGGTATATGTGCAGCGAAATGCCCGAAGAAAATCATAATAGCTCTTAATGAAGAGGCGACTAAAGTTGAACAGAGTAATTAAAAGGATTAAAGGAATTGCCTTTACATTACTGTACATAGGGATATATTATATTGTTTCATTTGTGCTTTATAACATCCTCTTCCTATGGGCGAGGATGGGAGGCACATCCTTTTCGGAAATAGAGGAAATAGTGCTGAATAATTCCTATGCAGTAACAGCCGTCGTAGGAATTGTTTGCCTGATAATATATTACTTTATAGGTAAACTTCGGAAACAGCCTCTGGAGAGTGTGGTAAAGAGAAAAAATGTACCAACTATAATTTATGCTATGGCAGTAACACTTGCCATTGGATGTAGATTCCTGGTTTCGGTTTACTATTCATTTGCTCAAAAAATTACCGTACTGGAAAAATCAATAGAAAAGGCAGCAGAGATTAATCCCGAAATAACAACTGCCTCGCAGCTTTTCACAGCCCTTTTTTGCGTGGCGGTGTTTGCTCCTTTTTTTGAGGAAATTATGTTCCGCGGACTCGTTATGACAGAGCTACTCAAAATTATGCGTCCATGGGCGGCAATTGGTCTGCAGGCAATAATTTTCGGGGCAATACACGGGGTGCTGTTTCAGTCGGTTTTTGCCTTTGTGATAGGTATTGCATTAGGTATTCTTTATTATCGTTCACAGAATATTCTTGTGGCGATGACCTGCCATTCTGCTTTTAATATTTCAGCAGTGCTGATGCAGGGGGAACTATCCTTAATAGGTGTATTGGTATACTCCGTAGGCGGATTATCCCTTTGTGTACTTTCACTTATTTATATTTTTTCAAATTTGAAAAAGGACAGCAGATTTTAAAAACTGCTGTCTTTTTTGTTGACATATTTATATTGATGTGATAACATATGTGTGTGCATACATATGAATGGAGGTGCATATGATGAAGCATAATCACGAAGAAATTTTAAATGTGGTGCGTAATGAACTTCCGCCTGATGAACTTTTGTGTGACTTATCTGACCTTTTTAAAATCTTTGGTGATACTACCAGAATGAAAATTCTGTTTTCTCTTTTTGAATCGGAGCTTTGCGTTTGTGCAATTGCCGAGCTTTTGGGTATGGCACAGCCTGCAATATCACATCAGCTTAAGGTATTGAAAAATAATAAGCTTGTTGATTGCCGCAGGGAGGGTAAGACGATATATTATTTTCTTGCGGATGACCATGTGCGTAGTATTATAGGTCAGGGATTTGACCATTTGACAGAAGAAAGGATGATGAAGAATGATAAAAAAATATGAGGTTTTGGAAATTGACTGTGCAGTTTGCGCAGGAAAGATTGAAGATGCTGTAAAGAAAATTGAGGGCGTTAAAAACGCACAGCTCAGTTTTATTATGCAGACACTTACTGTTGAAGCGGAGGAAAAGGATTTCCCCCGTATAGAAAAAGAAATTGTGAAAGCAGCAAGAAAAACAGAACGTAATTTTGAGATGTTAGAGTTATGAGTAAGAAACATAGAAAAAGACTTGTGAAAATATTAATCGCCGTAGCACTTTTTGTACTGTCGTTCTTCTTTGACGGGTATGTAAATAGAACTGTGCTTTGTGCTTCCTATTTAATAGCAGGATATGATGTTTTGTGGGGTGCAGTAAGGAAAATTTTTTCAGGACAGATATTTGATGAGGAATTTTTAATGGGACTTGCAACTGTCGGGGCAGTGCTTTTAAAAGAATTTTCGGAAGCGGCAATAGTTATGATTCTTTTCCAGACGGGAGAGCTTTTTCAGGGTATTGCCGTCGGGAAAAGCCGTAAATCCATAAAAGCCCTGATGAAAATAAAACCCGACTATGCTACGGTTATACGAAACGGGGAAGAGCTTCGGATATCTCCCGAGGAGGTAGAAAAGGATGAACTCATTCTTGTGCTTCCGGGGGAAAAGGTGGCTCTTGACGGAATGATTGAAAGCGGAAATACAAGCTTTGACGCATCCTCCCTTACGGGCGAAAGTCTGCCGATAGAGGTATCCTGCGGTGACAGGGCAATCAGCGGTATGATAAACCTTGACAGCCCTGTAAAAATCCGTGTCAGCGGTTCATATGAGGAAAGCACTGTTGCAAAAATACTGAGACTCGTTGAAACCTCTTCTGCTTATAAATCAAAATCGGAAAAATTCATCACCAAGTTTTCAAGAAAATATACTCCGTGTGTTTTTATTGCGGCATTACTTACGGCATTCCTGCCACCCTTACTTTTTAGTCAGCCTCTTTTAGTGTGGGTAAGACGGGCGCTTGTATTTCTTGTGGTATCCTGCCCTTGTGCACTTGTTATATCGGTCCCGCTTACTTTCTTCGGGGGGATAGGTGCTGCCTCAAAAAAAGGTATTCTCATAAAAGGGGCTAACCATCTGGAAACCTTGGCGAAGGTGGAAAAAGTTGCTTTTGACAAAACGGGGACACTGACCGAGGGCGGATTTTCAGTTGCGGAAATTTATCCGATGGGGTTAACAGAGGATGAGCTTCTTGAAATTGCGGCACTTGCGGAAAGCTTTTCAACCCATCCCATAGCAATTTCTATGGTGAAAGCCTACGGAAAAACTCTCGATAAAGAAAGAGTTACTGATGTTATAAATCTTCCCGGTAACGGAATAAAGGCATTGATAGACGGGAAAAGCGTTTTAGCGGGAAACAGAAAGCTGATGCAGAGTGCATCAATCGACCTCAACTTATCGAAAGAATCGGGAACAACAGTATATATATCTGTTGACGGTGAATATAAAGGCAGTATTTCCCTTTCTGACAAGCTTAAAGACGGAGCGGAGGAAATCGTGCCTCTCCTTAAAAAAACAGGTGTAAAACAAATTGTAATGCTTACAGGTGATAACAGCAGTGTTGCCGAAAAGGTAGGGAAGAGTGTAAATCCTGACAAGATTTATTCTTCTCTGCTTCCTCAGGATAAGGTTTCCGTTGCTCTTAATCTCAAGGAAGAGGGAAGAGGAAAGTTTGCCTTTGCAGGTGACGGCATTAATGATGCTCCCGTGCTTTCCTGTGCGGATGTAGGAATAGCAATGGGTGCATTGGGAAGCGATGCGGCAATTGAGGCGGCAGATGTGGTTATTATGAACGACTCTCTTTTTGCCGTGGCAGAGGCAATCAAAATTTCAAGAAAAACTTTGCGTATTGTAAAACAGAACATTTTCATATCCCTACTCATGAAATTCGGGGTAATGTTTTTAAGTATCTTGGGTTTTGATAATATGTATGCGGCAATCTTTGCCGACGTGGGTGTAATGGTCATTGCAGTTCTCAATGCTATGCGGATGTTGTCAACAAAAAAGGGTGTTAGCTAAGCTAACACCCTTTTGTTGTAATCTTCTCTGGTTAATAAGGAGATTATCTGTTTTTTGCAAAGCATTCGCTGCAGTAAACAGGTCTGTCATCCTTGGGGATGAAAGGAACCTTTGCTTCACCGCCACATTCAGCACAAACAGCAGTATACATTTCTCTGTTTTCTCTGAGAGATGCTTTCTTTGCAGCTCTGCAATCCTTACATCTCTGAGGCTCGTTCTGGAAGCCTTTTTCAGCATAGAATTCCTGCTCGCCTGCTGTGAACACGAATTCCTGTCCGCAATCTTTGCAGACTAAAGTCTTGTCTTCGTACATTGTTTGATCTCCTTACTTTTACCTATAAAATATTTTTTACCCTTTGCGGTTACCACGCCGCTTTGGGCATATAGCAATTTAATATGAAGAAATCTTCTCAAACTTCTTCTTTATACGCTGGAGCGCATTATCAACCGACTTCGGCTCTCTTCCTATTAACTTAGCAATGTCTGAGTAGCTGTTTCCTTTGAGATATAGAGAAAGTACCTCAAGCTCAAACTTGGAGAGCAGACGGTTCATCTCACTGCCGAGGATGTCTGCATCCTCTTTCTTTATAAGAATCTCCTCAGGACTCATATGCTGCTTTTGCCCGAGAATATCTCCGATAGTTGAGCTATCGTCATCATCATCAGACATGGGCTTATTAAGAGAAACATAAAAATTAAGAGGTGCATGTTTTTGTCTGCTTGCATTCTTGACAGCAGTAATTATTTGCCTGGTCACACAAACATCCGCAAATGTCTTGAATGAAACACCACGCTCACTGCTAAAGTCTCTGACTGCCTTGAACAGACCAATCATACCCTCTTGAATAATGTCATCTCTATCGGCGCCGACAATATAATAGGAAAGAGATTTGCTTCGCACATAGACAAAATATTTGCTGAGTAAAAAATCGAGTGCCTTGTCACTACCTTGCTGTGCCAGAACAGCCAAATCTTCATCGCTGAATGAGGCGAAGTTTTCGTTTGTTATCTTATCCATATAACTCCCCCCATTACAATAATTTTAACATCCTGAAAGACCTCTGTCAAGTAAAAAATACAGTAAATTGCTTAATTGAAGCCAATTTACTGTATCTTTTTTTGTGGAAAATAACCAAAAAATGTCGAAAATAACATATGCTGGTATATTTTTTTAATCTTCTATATTGTTTACCATCATTTCCTGAAATTCATTTCTGCTCATAAGCACCTTACGGGGTTTACTGCCTTCGTGAGGTCCGATAATGCCTCTTTCCTCAAGCTGGTCAATAAGTCTTCCTGCACGGGAGTATCCGACTTTAAGTTTTCGCTGCAGAAGTGATGCACTCGCCTGTCCTAACTCTACCACTATTTCAATAGCCTGTGGAAGCAGGTCATCCGCGTCGGAATCATCACTTGCAGAATGGTCCTCGGCACCGTTTTCAATATGCTCAATAATATCTTCATTGTAATGCGCAGTTGAATCAGACTTGATAAATTCAACAATTCTTTCAATTTCCTTATCGGAAACAAAAGCACCCTGAAGTCTCTTGGGCTTACTTGCACCCATGGGCAGGAAGAGCATATCACCTTTACCCAAAAGCTTTTCAGCTCCGCCCATATCAAGGATTGTACGGCTGTCAATCTGACTTGATACGGAAAATGCAATACGACTGGGTACATTTGCCTTGATAAGACCTGTGATAACGTCAACAGAGGGACGCTGGGTTGCAATTACAAGGTGCATACCTGCGGCTCTTGCCATCTGTGCAAGTCGGCAGATAGAATCTTCCACCTCGTGGGGAGAAACCATCATAAGGTCAGCAAGCTCGTCAATTACAATTATAATCTGTTCAAGCTGTCTGTCACCGCTCATTGCCGCATATTCGTTGTAGCCCTTGATGTCGCGGACATTTGCAGAGGCAAACATACTATACCTCTTAACCATCTCCTGCACAGCCCAGTTAAGTGCACCTGCAGCACGTCTGGGGTCTGTTACAACGGGAATCAGAAGATGGGGAATACCGTTATATACACCAAGCTCAACAACCTTGGGGTCAATTAAGATAAGCTTAACCTGATTGGGGTCTGCCTTGTACAAAATGCTTGTGATAAGGGAGTTTATACATACACTCTTACCGCTTCCCGTAGCACCTGCTATAAGCATATGGGGCATTTTTGAAATATCACTGATAACGGGCTGACCTGAAATATCCTTACCCATTGCAAAGGCTGCTTTTGAATCAAATTTGCGGAATTCCTCACAATCAATAACATCACGGAGAGCAACCATGGATGTACTCTTGTTGGGGATTTCAATACCAACTGCCGCCTTTCCGGGGATAGGCGCTTCTATTCTTACCCCGAATGCCGCAAGGTTAAGGGCAATATCATCCGCAAGATTTACAATCTTGCTTACCTTGACACCTGCAGAGGGCTGAAGCTCAAATCTTGTAACAGAGGGTCCCTTGCTTACTTCAAGGACCTTAGCTTCAACTCCAAAACTCTGGAGTGTGTCAACAAGCTTCTTTGCCTGAGTTCTCAAATCCTCGGGCTTGTCCTGACCGCCAGAGGGAGACTTTGCTTTCATCAGCAAATCCACAGGAGGGAATGTGTATTCAATATAGTCTGTTTCTATTTCATCCTCCGTAACCTCAATGGGGGAGGTATCTTCCTGTTCTTCCTCAACGCCGCCCGATTCTTCCATTGCCATTTTCTTTATGTCGTCGGGAATTTCAGTCTTGGAAGACTCTTTCTTGTCATCATACAGATTAATTTCAAAATCATTTTCCTTATTTTCGTCGGAGGAAGGAGCTTCCCTTTCGGGGGCCGTCTTTTTACTCCTTTTCCTGCGTTTTTCACTTTCTTCCTCAGAAACGCCGGATATAACAATATCATCTTCCGTTTCTTTTTCTTCTTTTTCAGCTTTCATACTGTCGATAAAGTCAGTGAAGTGACCGGACAGGAACATTGCAATTTTAATAAGCGGTTGCTTGCCGGTGGTTATAACAAATGAAGCCAGAATAAGCACAACAAGGATAATACCCGTTCCCACTCCGCTTACCAATGCGTGCAGGGGAAGTGTAATCAGCGCACCTGAAATACCGCCTGCCTGCTTATAGCTGATTGTAGCAAGAACAGAATCCATAATATGTGCAAAAGTACCATCGTAAGGTTCCCAGTTGTTAGTCGTACCATGTATTAGAGT
>JAZUPX010000027.1:0-16462 GCA_045605405.1 Clostridia bacterium | reverse complement strand
TACACAGAGAAAAAACTACTGCATTTCTTATTTTTCTGGCTCTTTTTCTTTTGCGTCTTCTTTGTGCAATTCTTGCCCGTTCTTCGGGGGAAAGATTCCTCTTTTGAGGATTTTTCCTTTCCTGCTCACGGATTTCAACGCTGTTCATAATGTCACCTCATTTGTAACAAATACCATTTTATGACATTATAACATAGAATATTACATTTTGCAACATGAAAAGGTTTTGAGCATAACAAAAAGGCTTCCCGAAATGGGAAGCCTTTTTTAAAGCTTGTATTAAGCTTCAATTATGCTTCGATAGCAGATACAACGCCAGAACCTACTGTTCTACCACCTTCACGGATAGCGAAACGAAGACCTTCTTCGATAGCGATAGGAGTAATAAGCTCAACAGAGATTGTTACGTTATCGCCAGGCATACACATTTCTGTACCCTCGGGAAGAGAGATAACACCTGTAACGTCAGTTGTTCTGAAGTAGAACTGAGGACGGTAGTTGTTGAAGAAAGGTGTATGACGGCCACCTTCATCCTTATTAAGAACGTAAACTTCGCCCTTAAACTTTGTATGAGGATTGATGGAACCGGGCTTTGCAAGAACCTGACCTCTTTCGATTTCAGTTCTCTGAACACCACGGAGAAGAGCACCGATGTTGTCACCAGCTTCAGCCTGAGGAAGAAGCTTTCTGAACATTTCGATACCTGTTACAACAACCTTACGATCTTCGTCTGTAAGACCAACGATTTCAACTTCTTCGTTAACCTGAAGTGTACCTCTTTCAACACGGCCTGTAGCAACAGTACCACGACCTGTGATAGAGAATACGTCCTCGACGGGCATAAGGAAGGGAAGATCTGTGGGACGCTGAGGAGTAGGAATGTACTCGTCAACCTTGTTCATAAGCTCGATGATGGGAGCATATTCAGGAGCAGAAGGATCTGTAGAAGTAGATTCGAGAACCTGAAGTGCACTACCGCAAACGATGGGTGTGTCATCTCCCGGGAATTCATATTCTGTGAGAAGGTCACGGATTTCCATTTCAACGAGTTCGAGAAGTTCGTCATCGTCAACCTGGTCTCTCTTGTTCATGAATACAACGATATAGGGAACGCCAACCTGACGGCTGAGAAGGATATGCTCACGAGTCTGGGGCATAGGACCATCAGCTGCAGATACAACGAGGATAGCACCGTCCATCTGAGCTGCACCAGTGATCATGTTCTTAACGTAGTCAGCATGTCCGGGGCAGTCAACGTGTGCGTAGTGACGAGTATCTGTTTCATACTCAACGTGTGCAGTAGAAATCGTGATTCCTCTTGCTCTTTCTTCGGGCGCCTTGTCGATCTGATCGTAAGCTGTAAAGTCAGCCTGACCCTTCATACCAAGTACCTTTGTGATTGCTGCGGTAAGAGAAGTCTTACCATGGTCAACGTGACCGATTGTACCAATGTTTACATGGGGCTTGCTTCTTTCGAATGTAGCCTTTGCCATTGTAATTCCTCCTTTATTTGTTGGATTTTATTTTAATTAAATTATAATACAAAACCAAATCAAAATCAACTGATTTTTTTGATTTTATTCGCCCTTGTTTCTAAGGGAAATAACCTCGTCCATAATGCTCTTGGGAACTTCCTCATAGTGAGAGGGGCTCATAGAGTAGCTACCACGACCCTGTGTATTACTACGAAGGTCAGTAGCATAACCGAACATTTCAGAGAGGGGAACGAAAGCACCAATCTGCTGGCTTCCGTTTCTTGCTTCCATACCCTGTATCTGACCACGGCGGGAAGAAAGGTCACCGATAACGTCACCCATGTATTCTTCGGGAACGTTTACGTCAACCTGCATGATGGGTTCCTTAAGAACGGGGTCAGCCTTTCTGCAAGCATCCTTGAATGCCATAGTACCGGCAATCTTGAACGCCATTTCAGAAGAGTCGACTTCGTGGTAAGAACCATCATAAAGAGTTACTCTAACGTCAACTACGTTGTAACCTGCAAGTACACCGGACTGCATAGCACCCTGAATACCCTGGTCAACAGCGGGGATATATTCCTTGGGAATAGCACCGCCGACAATCTTATTAACGAATTCGTAACCTGCACCGGGTTCGAGAGGCTCAACAGTAATCTTAACGTGACCGTACTGACCCTTACCACCACTCTGACGAGCGTACTTGTGATCCTGATCAACAGTCTTACGAATTGTTTCACGGTAAGAAACCTGAGGCTTACCAACGTTAGCTTCAACCTTGAACTCACGGAGAAGACGGTCAACGATAATTTCAAGATGGAGCTCGCCCATACCTGCGATAATTGTCTGACCTGTTTCTTCGTCTGTGTAGGTCTTGAATGTGGGATCTTCTTCTGCAAGCTTTGCAAGAGCAATACCCATCTTTTCCTGACCTGCCTTAGTCTTAGGCTCGATAGCTACACGGATAACGGGTTCGGGGAATTCCATTGATTCAAGAATGATAGGTGCATTGTCAGCACAGAGTGTGTCACCTGTACCTGTATTCTTAAGACCAACGGCTGCCGCGATGTCACCGCTGTAAACGATATCGATATCCTTACGTGAGTTAGCGTGCATCTGAAGGATACGACCAAGTCTTTCCTTAGAATCTCTTGAGCTGTTAAGCACGTAAGAACCTGTTTCAATCTTACCTGAATATACGCGGAAGAAGCAAAGCTTACCAACAAAGGGGTCAGTCATAACCTTGAATGCAAGAGCACTGAAGGGACCGTTATCGTCAGCGGGTCTTTCCTCTTCTGCTTCTGTGTTGGGGTTGATACCCTTAATTGCAGGGATATCAAGGGGTGAAGGCATATAGTCAACAACTGCGTCAAGAAGCTTCTGAACGCCCTTGTTTCTGTAGGAAGTACCGCAGCAAACGGGAATCATTGTTACATCGATTGTAGCCTTACGGATACCCTTTTTAATTTCTTCGATGGTGAGTTCTTCACCTTCGAGGTACTTCATCATAAGCTCTTCATCTGTTTCAGCAACGTGCTCTACGAGTTCAGCTCTGTAGCTTTCAGCCAATTCGAGCATATCTGCAGGAATTTCTTCCTGACGGATATCCTTACCAAGGTTATCGTAGTAAACATATGCTTTCATTTCAACAAGGTCGATAAGACCCTTGAAATCGTCTTCCTTACCGATAGGAAGCTGAATCGGAACCGCATTACACTGAAGACGGTCCTTCATCATTTTTACAACATTATAGAAATCCGCACCAAGGATGTCCATCTTATTTACATAAGCCATTCTGGGTACGTTATACTTATCTGCCTGTCTCCAAACAGTTTCACTCTGAGGCTCCACGCCGCCCTTTGCACAGAATACTGTAACAGAACCATCGAGTACACGGAGTGAACGCTCAACCTCTACTGTGAAGTCAACGTGACCGGGTGTATCGATGATGTTGATTCTGTGTTCATTCCAATGAGCTGTTGTAGCAGCGGAAGTGATAGTGATACCTCTCTCCTGCTCCTGTTCCATCCAGTCCATTGTAGCGCTACCGTCATGAGTTTCACCGATTTTGTAGTTAACACCGGTGTAGAAAAGTATTCTTTCTGTTGTTGTAGTTTTACCGGCATCGATGTGAGCCATGATACCGATATTTCTGGTTTTCTGCAGTGAATATTCTCTAGCCATAATATCCTCCTTATAAAACTAATAACAGAAAGATTACCAACGATAATGAGCAAATGCCTTGTTAGCTTCTGCCATCTTGTGAGTATCTTCTCTCTTCTTTACAGCGGAACCAAGGTTGTTTGTAGCATCCATGATTTCACCTGCAAGACGCTCAGCCATAGTTCTTTCATTTCTTGCTCTTGAGTAAGTTGTAAGCCAACGAAGACCAAGTGTCTGTCTTCTTTCGGGACGAACTTCCATGGGAACCTGATAGGTTGCACCACCGACACGTCTTGCCTTAACTTCAAGAACGGGCATAATGTTATCCATAGCTTCACGGAAAACTTCAACAGGTTCCTTACCTGTCTTCTCCTGAATGATTTCGAAAGCACCGTACACAATCTTCTGTGCAGTACCCTTCTTACCATCAAGCATGATATTGTTAATAAGGCGAGTAACTACCTTATCATTGTATACCGGATCCGGTAATACATCTCTTTTGGGAATAAAACCTCTTCTTGGCACTATTCTTCCCTCCTTCATAAAATTTTGAATTCATAGGTACTCTGCGGTAACATACCGCCGTAAGCGCAACGACAAATATATAATAAATCCGTACGTCACACTGTTTGTGCGTTCCTCGCACGGAAAAAATTACTTCTTCGGTCTCTTTGCACCGTACTTGGATCTTGACTGGAGTCTACCGTTAACACCTGCAGTATCAAGAGTACCGCGGATGATGTGGTAACGAACACCGGGAAGGTCCTTTACTCTACCGCCACGGATAAGAACAACGCTATGCTCCTGAAGGTTGTGACCTACACCGGGGATATAGCTTGTAACTTCGATACCGTTAGAAAGTCTTACTCTGGCAATCTTACGAAGAGCTGAGTTAGGCTTCTTGGGAGTCTGTGTTTTTACGTTAGTACAAACACCTCTCTTCTGCGGTGAACTCTGATCAGTCTGAGCCTTCTTGAGGGAGTTAAGACCCTTCTGAAGTGCGGGAGCTGTGGATTTGGATACAGATGTTTCCCTGCCCTTTCTGACAAGCTGATTAAAGGTTGGCATGATTTCACCTCCAATAAAATATTCTTTGCAACAGGAATAAAATTGCGCAAAAGCCCACTTTCACACCTATAGCACTATAACAATATAACAAAGCTTGAGCGGATTGTCAAGTATTTTTTTGGAAAAAGAGCGGTTATATCTCAATTTCAAGGCAAATCGGGTAATGGTCGGAAAGGAATATACCGTTTTCACTATCTTTCCACTTTGTAACAGTATGCGGTTTTCTTGCTGTTACTTTATCTGTGAAGATATAATCAATCTTTGCACTATCCCCGTTTCCAGTCCCCTGTTCACCCCTGAATGCATGATATGTGACACCCGTATTTTGACTTAAATCCACAAATTCAGAGTTATTATATGCTTTAAGGAAAGAAACCGTTTCGCTGTCGGGATATGCATTGAAATCACCCAGTATAAATGTCGGGCAATCCATCTTGTTTGTATAATCAGAAATCATATCAACAATCTGACGAATCCCCTTAATACGCGCTTCTTCGCCTATATGGTCAAGATGCACATTATACAGACTTATGGGAGTATTCATATCTTTATGCTTGACCACTATATGGGGGCATATCCTTGGACAATCACTCTGATTTTTGTATCTTGATGCAGGGACATAAGGTGTAGGAGAAAGCCAGAAGCTTTCAAAAAATAAAACCTCCATCGAATCCTTTTTGTATGCAAAAGACAATCCCTCACCCTTAAGGTCTGCATTCCGTCCGTGTCCCAGCATTATATAGTCTGTCAGATAATTATTCATAAATTCCCTTATTTGGTTGGATACTTCCTGAAAACATATGATATGCGGTTTTTCCTTTCTGATTTTCTCCAGAATCATCCCTCCGCGGTGAATAAATGAGTTCACACCGTCAATGGGATTTGAATAAAAAGTCCTGATATTAAAGGTTACAATTTTAAGTTTTCCCATAGAATCACCCTCCGATTATTATATTAAACGAGACATAAAAAGAGGAATCTTCGCTTGGGAAGATTCCTCTTTTGTAATTTACTGTTATTTAATGCCGGATGCGTTCATGTTTTCAACCATATCTGCCAAAATGTCGGAATAGTCGCTTCCGGCTGTTTCAACATCTATGTCGTGATACATGGGAACGCCTGTACCTGCGGGGATAAGCTTACCGATAATAACGTTTTCCTTAAGACCGATAAGCGGATCAACCTTACCCTTGATAGCAGCATCTGTAAGAACTCTTGTTGTTTCCTGAAAGGAAGCTGCGGAAAGGAAGGAATCTGTTGCAAGCGCAGCCTTGGTAATACCAAGGAGAAGCTCCTCGCCAACGGGAGGCTTCTTACCCTCTGCCTTATACTGTTCAAGGAGTTCGCCCAACTTGATTCTGTCCTCTGTTTCACCAACAAGGTAGTTGCTGTCGCCGGGCTCTTCCATTCTTACCTTACGCATCATCTGGCGTACGATAACTTCGATATGCTTGTCGGCAATATCAACGGCCTGCTGACGGTAAACCTTCTGTACTTCTTTTACAAGGTATTCCTGAACAGCACGGAGGTTCTTGATACGGAGAATATCGTGGGGGTTGATAGAACCTGTTGTAAGTTCGTCACCTGCTTCCACCTGATCACCGTCATTTACCTTAAGGGTTGAACCGTAAGGAATGAGGTAGGTTTGTGCCATACCCTCGGCATCTGCAATCATAACCTCTGTCTTGCTCTTGGTCTTGTTAACTGTAACAGTACCTGCGATATCGGATACGATAGCAAGACCCTTGGGCTTTCTTGCTTCGAAAAGTTCCTCGACTCTGGGAAGACCCTGTGTAATATCGTCGCCGGCAACACCACCGGTATGGAATGTTCTCATTGTAAGCTGTGTACCGGGCTCACCGATTGACTGAGCTGCAATGATACCAACAGCTTCACCGATATTAACAAGCTCGCCGCGGCTTGCAAGGTTTGCACCGTAACAGTGAGCACAAACGCCAACCTTAGCGTGACAGTTAAGGACGCTTCTGATTTTAACTTCCTTGATACCTGCATCTACAACCTTCTGAGCGATTTCCTTATTCATAAGAGTATTTTCTGGAACGATTACGTTTCCATCTGCGTCAACGATATCGTCGCAGTTTACTCTGCCGATAAGTCTTTCTTCCAAAGGCTCGATTACATCCTTGCCCTCTACGATTTCGGAAACATTGATACCGTCATGTGTCTTACAGTCAACCTCACGGATGATAACATCCTGAGATACGTCAACAAGACGACGTGTAAGGTAACCTGAGTCAGCTGTACGAAGAGCTGTATCGGCAAGACCCTTACGGGCACCGTGAGTGGAGATGAAATATTCAAGAATATTAAGACCTTCACGGAAAGATGCACGAATGGGAATTTCCACGGTACGACCCTGTGTGTTAGCCATAAGACCACGCATACCTGCAAGCTGTCTGATCTGGCTGATGCTACCACGGGCACCTGATGTTGCCATCATGTAGATGGGGTTATACTTGTCAAGGTTATCCATAAGAGCCTTTGTAATTCTGTCGTTAGCGTTCTGCCATGTTTCGATGGTCTTTCTGTAACGCTCTTCGTCAGTAATAAGACCCTTTCTGTAAAGCTTTGTAATCTTTTCTACTTCGTCCTCTGCTTCAGAAAGTCTTTCAGCCTTACTTCCGGGAACTTCCATGTCGCTTACGCTGATGGTGATAGCACCCTTTGTAGAGAACTTGTAGCCCAGTTCCTTAATTGAGTCAAGAACTTCGGCAGTCTTTGTTGTGCCGTGTACCTTAATACAAGCATCAACAATCTTTCCGAGAGATTTCTTGTCTGCAAGGAACTGAACTTCAGGCTGGAATGCATTTTCGGGATTTGTTCTGTCAACAAATCCAAGGTCCTGAGGAATAACTTCATTAAATATGAGTCTTCCGACGGTAACTTCTACAATTCTGCTTTCCGTAACACCGTTGATTTCCTTTTCAATACGAACCTTGATAGGTGCGTGAAGACCTACATCACCGCAGTCATAAGCCATCATAGCTTCGTTAACGCTTGCAAAGTACTTGCCTTCACCGATTTCACCCTTGAAGCAGCCTACACCCTCTTCGGTGTATTCAATCTGTTTCTTACCCTCGTGCTCAAGCTCAATATTCTGAGCAAAAACTGCATCATAATACTTATAAACCTTACCTACCTCAAGGTTAGAGTCGCCTGCATCTGTAATCTTTACTTCCTTAGGCTTAACAAGTGTAAGGTAGTAACTACCAAGTACCATATCCTGTGTGGGAACGGTAACAGGACGGCCATCCTGAGGCTTCAGGAGGTTATTTGCACTGAGCATAAGGAATCTTGCCTCTGCCTGTGCTTCGGGAGAAAGAGGAACGTGAACAGCCATCTGGTCACCGTCGAAGTCAGCGTTGAACGCTGTACATACGAGAGGATGAAGTCTGATTGCTCTACCTTCTACCAAGATAGGCTCGAATGCCTGAATACCAAGTCTGTGAAGAGTTGGTGCACGGTTAAGAAGAACGGGATGCTCACGGATTACGTTTTCAAGCACGTCCCAAACCTCATTACGGGCACGTTCTACCATTCTCTTTGCGCTCTTGATATTGTGAGCGCTTCCGTTTTCGACAAGTCTCTTCATTACGAAAGGCTTGAAGAGTTCAAGTGCCATTTCCTTGGGAAGACCGCACTGGTAAATCTTAAGAGCGGGACCAACTACGATAACGGAACGTCCGGAGTAGTCAACACGCTTACCAAGAAGATTCTGACGGAAACGTCCCTGCTTACCTTTAAGCATATCGGAAAGTGACTTAAGAGCACGGTTTCCGGGGCCTGTAACGGGTCTGCCTCTTCTGCCGTTATCGATAAGTGCATCAACAGCTTCCTGAAGCATTCTCTTTTCGTTTCTTACAATAATATTGGGAGCACCGAGTTCAAGAAGTCTCTTGAGTCGGTTGTTTCTGTTAATAACTCTTCTGTAAAGGTCATTAAGGTCGCTTGTAGCAAATCTGCCGCCGTCAAGCTGTACCATGGGACGGATTTCCGGAGGAATTACCGGAACGCAGTCAAGAATCATCCATTCAGGACGGTTATTTGACTTTCTGAAAGATTCAACAACCTCGAGTCTCTTGGAAAGCTTAACCTTCTTCTGTCCCTGTGCTGTCTGGAGTTCTTCCTTAAGCTCCTTGCTGAGCTCGTCAATATCAATCTCGGAAAGAAGTTCCTTAATGGCTTCAGCACCCATTCCTGCACGGAAACGGTCGCCGTACTTTTCGTAATATGCCATATATTCCTTTTCAGTAAGAGGGTCTTTTTTGTTAAGTTCTGTCTTACCGGGATCAATTACGATATACTGTGCAAAATACAGTACCTTTTCAAGAATATGGGGAGAAATATCAAGGAGAAGTCCCATTCTGCTGGGAATACCCTTGAAGTACCAGATATGGGAAACGGGAGCTGCAAGCTCGATATGACCCATTCTCTCACGTCTTACCTTTGCTTTTGTTACTTCAACACCGCATCGGTCGCAGACAATACCCTTATATCTGATTCTCTTATACTTACCGCAGTGACATTCCCAGTCCTTCTGCGGTCCGAAAATCTTTTCACAGAAAAGACCGTCACGTTCGGGTTTTAAGGTACGGTAATTTATAGTTTCGGGCTTTTTAACCTCACCATAAGACCATTCACGGATTTTGTCGGGAGATGCCAAGCCACTTTGCATTGCCTCAAAAGTATTAAATTCCATAATCTACCCCTCCCTTACTCGTTGTCCATCTGGCTTTCGATTTCCATGAGTTCTTCGTCTGTGGGTTCCATATCGAAATCCTCATCATCGAAATCTGCCATAGGCTCTTCTTCGTCTTCATCATCTTCAGAAAGTGAACCTTCTACAATACCGTAAATTTCATCCTCGGGATTAACTTCGCTGTAACCGGAAGCCATTCCGTCGTTTATGGTTGTAAGAAGTTCTTCTCTGAATTCATCCATATTGGGTTCGTCATCCTCATCACTCTTAAGCTCAACAATGTCGCCTGCTCCGTTAAGAACATTAACATCAAGTGCAAGAGACTGAAGTTCCTTAATAAGAACTTTAAAGGATTCGGGAATACCGGGTGTTGGAACATTCTCACCCTTAACGATTGATTCGTAGGTCTTTACACGGCCGACAATATCGTCAGACTTAACAGTAAGAATTTCCTGAAGAAGGTATGCTGCACCATATGCTTCAAGTGCCCAAACTTCCATTTCACCGAATCTCTGTCCGCCGAACTGAGCTTTACCGCCAAGAGGCTGCTGAGTAACAAGTGAGTAAGGACCGGTACTTCTTGCGTGAATCTTATCATCAACAAGGTGATGGAGCTTTAAGAAGTACATATAACCTACTGTTACAGGGTTATCAAAGGGCTGACCTGTTCTGCCGTCGTAAAGAACAGTCTTACCGTCACGACGAAGACCTGCCTCTTCAAGAAGATTCATAATGTCTTTTTCGTTTGCACCGTCGAATACGGGTGTTGCAACCTTGAAACCAAGGCTCTTGGCAGCCATACCCAAGTGAACCTCAAGTACCTGACCGATGTTCATACGGGAGGGAACGCCAAGGGGGTTAAGAACGATATCAAGAGGAGTACCGTCGGGGAGGAAAGGCATATCTTCTGTGGGAAGAATTCTGGAAACGACACCCTTGTTACCGTGACGGCCTGCCATCTTATCGCCGACAGAAATTTTTCTCTTCTGAGCGATATAACATCTTACAATTTCGTTTACTCCCGGAGGAAGTTCGTCATTGTTAGCTCTTGTAAATACCTTAACATCTACTATGATACCTGCTTCACCGTGAGGTACACGGAGAGATGTATCACGAACTTCTCTTGCCTTTTCACCGAAAATAGCACGGAGAAGTCTTTCCTCGGGTGTAAGCTCTGTTTCACCCTTGGGAGTAACCTTACCAACGAGGATATCGCCGGAGCGAACTTCCGCACCTACGCGGATAATACCTCTTTCGTCAAGGTTCTTGAGTGCGTCATCACCAACATTGGGGATGTCGCGTGTAATTTCTTCCGGTCCGAGCTTTGTATCACGGGATTCGGATTCGTATTCTTCAATATGAATGGAGGTATAAACGTCGTCACGCACAAGCTTTTCGTTAAGAAGCACGGCATCCTCGTAGTTATAACCTTCCCATGTCATAAAGCCGATAAGCATATTTCTACCAAGAGCAATTTCACCGTTGTCGGTAGCGGGACCGTCTGCGATGATTGTTCCCTTTGTTACCTTCTCGCCCTCTTCAACAATGGGACGCTGATTGATACAGGTACCCTGATTTGAACGGAGGAACTTGAGAAGATGATAGTTGTGTCTTCCACCGTCATTATCCTTGATTACGATTTCGTCGGCGCTTACCTTATCGATAACACCATCTTCCTTAGCAAGAACAACAACACCGGAGTCCTTAGCAGCCTTGTACTCCATACCTGTACCGATAATGGGAGATTCGGGCTTCAAAAGCGGAACTGCCTGACGCTGCATGTTTGAACCCATAAGTGCACGGTTAGCGTCATCATTTTCAAGGAAAGGAATCATTGCAGTAGCAACGGACACAACCTGCTTGGGAGAAACATCCATATAGTCAATTGTTTCAGCAGGAACTTCAAGGATTTCCTCTCTGTAACGTGCAGAAACTTTCTTGTCGAGGAATCTGCCGTTTTCATCAATAGGCTCGTTAGCCTGTGCAACGACATACTTATCCTCGATATCTGCTGTCATATATTCGATTTCGTTTGTTACGATACCCTCTCCCTTAATAACCTTACGGTAAGGAGCTTCGATAAAGCCGTATTCGTTTATACGTGCATATGTGGAAAGAGAACTGATAAGACCGATGTTGGGTCCTTCAGGTGTCTCAATGGGACACATTCTTCCATAGTGGGTATAGTGAACGTCACGAACCTGGAAGCCTGCACGTTCTCTGGAAAGACCGCCGGGACCAAGTGCTGAAAGTCTTCTCTTATGAGTAAGCTCTGCAAGGGGGTTGTTCTGGTCCATGAACTGTGAAAGCTGAGATGAACCAAAGAATTCCTTGATTGTAGCAACAACGGGACGGATGTTGATGAGTGACTGAGGAGTAACAATATCAAGCTCCTGTATGCTCATTCTTTCACGAACACCGCGCTCCATACGGGAAATACCGATACGGAACTGGTTCTGCAAAAGCTCACCAACACTTCTAAGTCTACGGTTACCGAGATGGTCAATATCATCAACCTGACCGATACCGTCACAGAGGTTGCTGCAGTAGTTAATGGAAGCAAACATATCGTCAACGATAATGTGCTTGGGAACAAGCTCGTCTACTCTTTCTGCTGCAAGCTTCTTAACTTCGTCAATGTCACCTGCTGCTTCTTCGAGAATTTCATCGAGAACATTCTTTCTCACTTTCTCGTGAGTAATGTCGTAAAGGCTGATACCTGCATACTTTTCAGGATCAACCATATTGTTGGAGAACACAACAACCTTTCTGTCCTCGATAGCTACAAGAACACGGTTAATACCCTTGTCCTCGATAAGCTGTGCTGCAGACAGGTCAATACGCTCGCCTTCCTTAACGATAATTTCGCCTGTTTTTTCATCAACAATATCGCTTGCTGCAATCTGTCCCTCAAGACGGGCTGCCATGGCAAGCTTCTTATTATATTTATATCTGCCTACTTTTGCAAGGTCGTATCTCTTAGCATCGAAGAAGAGTCCGTTGATAAGAGATGTTGCACTGTCCACCGTAGGAGGCTCACCGGGACGGAGCTTGCGGTAGATTTCAAAGAGTGCTTCCTCGCGGTTCTTTGTTGTATCCTTTGCAAATGTAGCGATAAGTCTTTCATCCTCACCGAAAAGGTCCAAAATAGCAGGCTCGGTTTCAAGACCCATAGCCTTGATAAGAACAGTTACGGGGAGCTTTCTTGTTCTGTCGATACGAACGGAGAAAACATCGTTGGGGTCTGTTTCATATTCAAGCCATGCACCGCGGTTGGGGATTACGGTAGAGTTAACAAGCTTCTTACCTACCTTGTCAAACTTCTGCTCGTAATAAATTCCGGGTGAACGAACAAGCTGAGTAACGATAACACGCTCTGCACCGTTGATGATGAAAGTACCCTGCTCAGTCATAAGGGGGAAATCACCCATAAAGATTTCCTGCTCCTTGATTTCGCCTGTTTCCTGATTGATAAGGCGCACCTGAACACGGAGGGGTGCAGCGTAGTTTGTATCCCTCTCCTTACATTCTTCAATTGAATACTTGGGCTGCTCGTCAATTCTGTAATCGGTAAATTCCAGAATAAGGTTTCCTGCATAGTCTGTGATAGGACTTACATCATGGAAAACCTCGCGAAGACCATCTTTAATAAACCACTCATAAGAGCTTTTTTGCATATCAATGAGGTTTGGCATCTCCAATACTTCATCGATTTTTGCGAAGGTCATTCTTTCATTTTTTCCTAATTTAATAGGCTTCACAAAATCACCTCTTCAAAATTTAATAACGAACAACACTTTCAGCATTCTATATTCCTGTGTAGAATGCACTCGGAATACACCGCACAGAATTTTTTAAGATTCTGTACATCACGGTTATGATTGTAGAATGCACCATAGCCGCAAAACACAAAAAGTAGTTGTTAAAAGCTTAATTTTTCCCATATCTGCCATTCAAAAGGGGATATGGGTGCATCTTAATGCAGTTTAACATAATATCATAGAAATCAAGGCTTGTCAAGGGCAAATATATGAAAATTTTCCCAAATAAAAAGAGCTTTGCGGTGCAAAGCTCTTTTTCTCATTAATATGTTACTCCAAAATCTGCAAGAGAAACTCCCGAAATTGCTCTGAGAGAAATATCCAAATAACTCTTTACCACTTCATTTATAATGGTAATTGCATCGTTGTGAAGCTCCTCCTCAAAATCAGTATCCATTATCTCTAAAGGACTGCCTTTTTCTGTATATTGACCTATCATAACATTTTCTGAAGCGTCACTAAACACATATTTCATATACACAACCGGAACGCGTTCCCTGTATAATAATATGCTGACTATTAATTTTTCTTCTTCGATAGTCTCAGAATAACTCAGTTCGATTACATCAAGATCACAGTAATATATCCCATAACCTAAACCTCCGAACATTATATACCTGTTGTTCTCAGAATCATATTCACCGTATTTTATAATAAGTTCTTTCACGACATCATATTTATTTTTCTCAGCATCAAATGAATCTGTAATCAGAACTGCTCTCCACTCATTATCCCAGTCAACCTTAAGGTTGAACGATTCGGAAACTGCTCTTGCAGGAACCATTGTTCTGCCGTTTATAAGACAGGGTGCTACATCCAGGGTTACTGCCTCATCATTTACATACATTGTATAGCTGTCGATAGTAAGGATGATTGTCTTGTCCTCACGAACGGAAGTTACCGTTTTGGTATCACCGTTCCAATCAACCATTGCACCAAGCTCTTCAAATATGGTACGCATAGGAACAAGAGTTCTTCCTTTTATTATCTGTGGCTGAACATCAAACTCAAGCAATTCTCCACGCAGCAATACGGCTATTTCATCTTCTGCAGATGCAGGTATTACCAGCATACCTGCAAGCATCAAAACTACAAGTGCGAGTGAAATCAGTTTTTTCATTTTTCTATCTCCTTTGTTTTATATATACATTTTACCACTCATATTTATAATATGTCAAGTGTTCAGTCTCAGAATAAACCGTGTACAAGATATATTTTATCAGTTTTCAAGAGGTTTTTTCACCCCAAAAAAACTTTTTTAAAACAAATGTGTTTTTGGGGTTGACAAAAGAATTAACCTGAGTATAATAGGGGTAAATACCACAAAAATCGGTCTTTTCCGAAAGATAAGCAGGTGATCGTATGAGCACGAGTCAGGAGAGATTTAACAATCAGCCGTTGCCGGATTATGAACCTTTGTTCAATCAGAATGCAGACGAAGTCAAAAAGGCTCCGTTTAAGATTCTGACAAGAATTTTGAGTTCTTATTGGGCGCGGCTTTTATTTTCCATGTTTATGTTTGTTATAAAAACAAGCCCTGCATGGATTATTCCCATTCTTACCGCTAACATCATAAATGCAGTAACTGACGGCGGAGGAATGAGAGTTATTTATATAAATGCAGTTATTCTGGTAATTCTTGTTCTGCAAAATATCCCTACACACGTACTTTATGCAAGGCACACAGATAAAACTCTGCGAAATATAGGTGCTGGCTTCCGCAACACAATGGTTAAGAAGCTTCAGCATCTTTCCATTACATACCACAAGGAGATTGAAAGCGGAAGACTTCAGTCAAAATTCCTGCGTGATATTGAAGCAATTGAATTCTTCAACACTCATTTCCTCAAGACCATTATTCCATGCGTAATAGGTATAATCGTAGTTGGTACATTCACTGTTATTCAAAGTCCT
Organism: Clostridia bacterium; assembly: GCA_045605405.1. GTDB lineage: Bacteria > Bacillota > Clostridia > UMGS1883 > UMGS1883 > UMGS1883. The sequence goes on along the minus strand of JAZUPX010000027.1, from coordinate 1,301 downwards.
ATGGTTGCGCTTTTCTACCTGTTCATAATTCCCGTGAATGTATTCCTTGTTCGGGCCTTCAGGAAAAAGATGACAAGCAATCACCGAATGTTCAGAAGCGAACACGAGCATATGTCGGCAAATATGTCCACTATGATTGAAATGGTGCCCGTTACAAAGGCACACGGCCTTGAAAACGAGGAAATTGCCAAGCTGGAAAATAACATTCAGCATCTTAAAAAAGCAGGCTTTATTGTAGACAGAACAATCGCATATTTTGGCAGTATGTCATGGGCGACCAACCAAATACTGAGTGCTGTCTGTCTGATATTCACTTCAAGCCTTGCAATAAACGGTAAAATTGCTATTGGCGATATTGTAATGTACCAGAGTTTCTTCAGTAATATTTTAGGAAATGTGCAATCTATTGTCGGCATATTCCCTGAGCTTACCAAAGGACTTGAATCGGTACGAAGTGTGTCTGAAATTCTTCTTTCCGATAAGATTGAAGAAACCCATGACAAAACAAAAATCAGAAAGTTAAACGGTGATATTAAATTTGAAAATGTTTCCTATCGCTATCCAGACGGGGATGAGGATATTATAAAAGACTTTTCTCTGGATGTAAAACAGGGTGAATGTGTTGCATTTGTAGGTGCATCAGGAAGCGGTAAGTCCACTATTATAAATATGATAATAGGTTTTCTTATTCCCAATTCGGGCAGAATTACCATAGACGGGCAGAATATTACAAAGCTCCATCTTCCCGAATACCGTCACCATATTTCAGTAGTACCTCAGTCTACAATCCTCTTTACCGGAACTATAAAGGAGAATATTCTGTACGGGGTAAAGGATATTTCAAAAGCACGGTTTGATGAAATTGTGGAATCGGCAAATATCAATGAATTTCTTCCCCAGCTTCCTGACGGAATCAACACCGTTATAGGCGAGCACGGTGACAAGCTTTCCGGCGGACAGAAGCAGAGAATTTCCATAGCCCGCGCACTTATCCGCGACCCGAGGATTCTTATTCTTGATGAGGCAACGTCGGCACTTGACAACATTTCCGAACATCACGTTCAGGAAGCTATATCAAGGCTTATCAAGGGCAGAACAACCTTTATTGTTGCCCACCGTCTTTCCACAATCCGTAATGCAGATAAGATTGTCGTTATTGATAAAGGACGCATAGTTGAAACAGGCACTTACGACGAACTGATGGAGAAAAAAGGAAGCTTTTACGAGCTTAAGAAATTAAGCGATTTTAAATCCGAACAAGATTAAGCTTAAAAAGGGCAAACGATTTTCAAATCGTTTGC
>JAZUPX010000026.1:0-7759 GCA_045605405.1 Clostridia bacterium | reverse complement strand
GAGGTAGAGAGGCTCACCTACGCTACCGCATTCCTTTGTTCTGTCGAGAACACTGATTTTCTTAACAGAAGCAGGGATAGCTTCAATAAGGTGCTTAGCAGAGAAGGGTCTGTAAAGTCTAACCTTGATAAGACCAACCTTCTGACCGTTTGCTACAAGATAGTCAACTGTTTCCTGGATTGTGTCACAAGCACTACCCATAGCAACGATTACGTGCTCAGCGTCAGCTGCACCGTAGTAGTTGAAGAGCTTGTAGTCAGAACCGATTTCTGCATTAACCTTGTCCATATATTCCTGACAAAGGTCTGGAACTGCATCATAGAACTTGTTGTTTGCTTCCTTTGCCTGGAAGAAAACGTCGGGGTTCTGAGCTGTACCGCGCTGTGCAGGATGTTCGGGGTTAAGAGAGCGACGACGGAATGCATCAATTGCATCCATATCAACGAGCTTCTTGAGCTGTTCGTCATCCCAGCACTCAACCTTCTGATATTCGTGAGAAGTTCTGAATCCGTCAAAGAAATGAAGGAAAGGAACTCTTGCTTTAAGTGTTGTAAGGTGTGCTACTGCACCAAGATCCATAGCTTCCTGAGGATTTGCAGAGCAAAGCATTGCATAACCTGTCTGACGGCATGCATATACGTCCTGATGATCACCAAAAATTGAAAGAGCGTGTGAAGCGAGTGCACGTGCAGATACGTTAATAACTGACGGAAGAAGCTCACCTGCGATTTTGTACATATTGGGGATCATAAGAAGAAGTCCCTGAGAAGCAGTATAAGTAGTTGTAAGAGCACCTGCTGTAAGTGAACCGTGAACGGCACCTGCTGCACCACCCTCAGACTGCATTTCTGCAATCTTTACTGTTCTGCCGAACATATTCTTCTTGCCTTTTGCTGCCCATTCATCCGTAACCTCAGCCATGTTTGAGGAAGGAGTGATGGGGTAGATAGCAGCAACGTCGGTAAACGCATATGAGACATATGCTGCGGCGGTGTTACCATCCATGGTTTTCTTGTTTCTTGCCATAGTATTTTTACCTCCTTGATATATATAAACAAAAATTAAACACACAGATAGATTACGGGAAACAGACTCCCCCATAATCATCCTAAGATATTATACAGCCTTGGGTCTTTTTAGTCAAGTTTTTCAACACATTTTTTCGCCAATAAACGTAATATATTTGATTTTTACGCATTTTTATTTGAAATGTCCCGAAGTATTTCCTCTATTTCCCTGCCTGTATCCTCCATATCCTTTATAAATGCGGCAGCACTTATCCTCACTGCACCGCTTCCCAATATTATCATCTGCTCAAGCCCGTCACTGGTTGCAACCTGTACGTGATGCTTCTTTCCAAGCTCGTGTGCAGTCTTTTCAATATAGGCATCGGCAGTCTGTGCTTCCTTAGTATAAACCACGCTGATGTTATGGATTTTCTCCACCTCTCCGCGGTTTCCCTTAACCTTGTAGGCATCAAACACAAGTATAATTTCCTGTGAGTGAAGTGCCCGATAGGAGCATACACGGTCAATTAACATATTGCGCGCGTCCTCAAGGTTATCCTTTGCAACCTCTTTAAGCTCGTCCCAAGCAAAGATTATGTTATAACCATCAATAAGAAGAAACCCCGGTCCCTGCTTCTGCGGTACTGAACGGGGTTTCTTCGGCGGTGCCGCATCCTTTGGTGTACGCATTGCGTTGTGATTTTTACGCACGATTTTACCATAGGTGCGTTCAAATATTGCCATAAGCTCATCATCGCTGTACGAGGATGAGGTTTTCTTTGCAAAATGACGGGGTGTGATGTCTTCTGTTTTTTCATCGAAGATACTTTCAAGATGCATATACTCCGTCACCTGATGCCACGGCACATTAAAGCCTGCACCGTGTTCACAGAATACGCTGTCTGCTGTATTTTCAACGTCACTGTCACAGTTGTAACCTATTTCGGCAATAACCTCTTCCTGATTCACACAAGTGCCGTAGCCTTTAAATGAGCAGGACAGTTTTCCGAGACCGTGAGTATAGGAGGTTACGCTACGCTGGTATGAACGGATTTTGCTTACGGGCGCACTTCCCTTTATTACGGACATATCCCCTATTAAATCGGGGGCAGACATTTCCGCACCCATCTGCTGAAGGTCGGTCATCGCCCTGCCCGTAGAGTCGGTGGGAACTTCTAAAATAAACTCATAATAAGGCTCCAGAAGTATACTTTCGGCACACCTTAGTCCGTGACGTACCGCACGGTAGGTCGCCTGTCTGAAATCACCGCCCTCGGTATGCTTCAGATGTGCCTTTCCTGATTTCAAGGTTATTTTCATATCGGTAATTGCACTGCCTGTAAGGACACCGATATGCCTTTTTTCGTTAAGGTGAGTAAGCACAAGCCTTTGCCAGTTTTTACCCAGATAATCCTCACTGCAATCTGTGTCAAAAACCAATCCTGCCCCTCTTTTTAATGGTTCAAGAAGAAGATGCACCTCGGCATAATGACGAAGTGGCTCGTAATGTCCCACACCCTCAACGGGGGCTGTTATAGTTTCTTTATATATGATGCTTCCCTGCGCAAACTCTACATTAAGTTTAAAACGGTCTGCGAGAATTTTCTGCAATACTTCAAGCTGCACCTCGCCCATAAGCTGAATATTTATTTCACCAAGGGCACTGTTCCACCCTACACGAAGCTGAGTTTCCTCTTCCTCCAATTTGCGGAGCTGTGCAAGGGCTACACGGGGGTCTACCCCATCCTCAAGCACTACACGGTAATTAAACACAGGCTCCAATGTAAGGGCAGGAGAATTATCCTCAAATCCTATTCCCTGACCGCCTGAAAGAGTTGTGATACCCAAAACGGCACATACATCACCTGCATACACTTCCTGCACATTTTTGTACTTTGCACCGGAGTACACACGGATTTCGCTGACTTTTTCCTCGGTGTCGCCTGACTGTATTTTATCACGGATGCGGAGAACGCCGCCTGTTATTTTCATATGGGTGAGGCGGTTTCCCTTTTCATCCTCGGAAATTTTGAAAACCCTTGCCCCAAGCTGATGATTTTCTCCGTTGTAGGTGGTGTATTTATCAATACCACTCAAAAACTCCTCTACACCCTGAAGCTTCAGTGCAGAACCAAAATAGCAGGGAAACATCTTCCTGCTTTCGATTGCTTCGGAAATTTCTTCGCCGGTAATTGTCCCGTTTTCAAGGAAAGAATTACAAAGTTCCTCACTGCATAATGCCGCTTCCTCAAAAAACGCTTGTTTATCCTCATTATTAAATACGACAAAACCGCTACCCAAACTCTTGTTAAGGTCAGCTAAAATTTTCTCCTTATCGGTGCCTTCCATATCCATTTTATTGACAAAAATGAATGTGGGAATAGCGTGCTCTGAAAGAAGCTTCCACAAGGTCTGGGTATGGCTCTGCACCCCCTCACTTCCGCTTACAACCAATACTGCGGCATCAAGAGCCCACAACACTCTTTCCGTTTCTGCCGAAAAATCCACGTGTCCTGGGGTATCAAGGAGTGTTATCTGCGTGTTTTCGAGATTTATTACCGCTTGCTTGGAAAATATGGTGATTCCGCGGTCTTTTTCTATTTCATTTGTATCAAGAAAGGCATCACGGTGGTCAACCCTGCCAAGGGTACGGATTTCTCCTGCCGTATAGAGTATAGCCTCGGAAAGGGTGGTTTTTCCGCTGTCAACGTGTGCCAGAATTCCCAATGCAATTCGTTTCATAAGGTAGTTTCCTTTTCTAAAAAGTTTCTATTACATTATATCTGTAACGGTCAGCAAAGTCAAGAAAGGGAGATGCATTAAATGCATCTCCCCATTAATTATTTTTCTTGATTGAGCCATTTCTTTTCTCTGGTTTTTGAAATCGCAAAGAAGAAAATTCCCAGCGCAACTGCCGTAACTATCCATGAAATAGGATAGGATGCATAGAGAATATGAAGGTCTTCAGCGTTGTGATAGGGTGCACCGATTATTGTCATAACAAGACGGATACCGCAAACACCTACAAGGCAGGTAAACATCGAACGGAAAGCAACACCCATACCGCGAAGTGCTCCTGCTCCAACTTCCATTAGTCCGCAAAGGAAATATAAAGAACAGATATAACTCATTCTGTCTGCACCGTATTCTATTACCTGTGGCTTATCGGTAAAGAATTGCAGGAAGAATTCAGCAAAGCTGGAAAACACTATTGATAAAACAACACCAAACACTGCTGAAGTACATAATGCCGTCCAATAACCTTTCCTCATTCGTTTGAAATTATGTGCACCGTAATTCTGTCCTATAAAGGTCAGCGTAGCATGGAAAAATGAATTCATGGCTATATAGACTATGCCTTCCACACTGGAGGCTGCAGAGTTACCTGCCATTACCTCCGAGCCACATGCATTAATTGAAGACTGTATGATAATATTTGAAATCGAGAATAGTGCACCTTGTATTCCCGCAGGAATTCCAAGGACAATTATTTCTTTAAGTTCTTCGGAATATATTTTAATTTTTTTAAGTATGAGCTTGTAACAATCCTCTGTCTTAATAAGGCAGCGTACTACCAGAATTGCCGAAATTACTTGAGAAATAACAGTAGCTAACGCAACTCCCGATACATCCATATGAAATACGATTACAAACAGAAGGTTCAAAAGAACATTCACTATTCCCGACAGCATAAGGTAATATGTCGGGCGCTTTGAATCGCCTACCGCACGAAGAATTGCACTCCCGAAATTATATATCAACATTGCAGGAACGCCCATAAAATATATCTTCATATAAAGAGCGGATAGGTTTATAACATCTTCAGGAGAACTCATCCATATGAGAATCTGTTTTGAAAGAAAAAAACCTGCAATTACAAGAAATACTCCGCCTGCCAGACACACGGCAACTGCAGTATGTACTGCCTTGGAAACTCCCGTTCTGTTCCCTGCACCAAACTTTCTTGCAACAATAACATTGGTTGCCGATGAAAGTCCTACAAATATACCAATAAGAAGATTGATTGCTGAACCGGTTGAACCTACTGCCGCAAGCGATTTTGGTCCTGCAAACCTGCCTACTACAATCATATCTGCTGCATTGTAAAGGGTCTGCAAAACACCGGAAATCATAATCGGAATTGCAAAAGCAACAATAAGTTTTAAAACATTGCCTTTTGTCATATCAACGGTATGCTTTTTCACAGACGGCACCTCCAAATCTTCACTGTTATTTCAACTATGATTATACTCTCAAAAATTCCAAAGTCAAGCCGAAACAAAGATATTTTTGAATGATTTTCAGAGCTATTGAAAAATACTGTACGGGCATGACGAAAACTTTTTTTCTTTGGTACACAGTTAGACAAAAACTCTCACATCTCAAATGCTAAAATACTTGCGAACGAGTATGAAAGGATGATTTACCAATGAGTGTATCAAATCCCAGACCCTTGCGGGAGAGAATGGGCAAAACCCGCAGTTTTTTCAAAGGACAACCTATAAAAAAAGTGAAAAAGTATGTATTTACTGCAACGGCTTTAAAATGCATATGTGCATTTTTGCTGTCGAGGACAAGCTTTATCGGTGGCGCAACACCACTGGGGTTTGCGTTTTTTGCAGCAAATTTCGGTTTCGGAGGGACTTACGCCTGTGCATTATCAGCCATTTTGGGACTTCTCTTCTCAGGCAGGGGCATTTTGCCGGTAGGCAAGTACATAATCTCCGTCATACTGTTTTCACTTGTGCACGAACGTTTTCTGCAGAAAAAGAATCACAACTCCGGGATTAAAGGTGTAAGTGCCTGCCTGAGTATTTTATTATCGGGACTCTTCCTGCTGTTTGCTGATGTAACCTTTGACGGGTATCCGCTTCTTTATGACAGTATGGTTCTTATTGTTGAAAGTGCAACCGTTTGGTTTTGTGTAAGGGCATTTGCCGTTGCACTTAATCTTGTATCATCATTACGATTCAGAAGAACCCTGACCGCAGAAGAAACGGTATCTTTTGCATTGCTTTCAGGCGGAATTCTGTGCGGAATCGGAAATTTCGGTATACCCGGATTCTTTTCTGTAACGGGCATTGCCTGTGTTCTGTGCGTACTTCTTTTTGCAGTTCGTTTCGGAAGTCTGCAGGCCTGCAGTGCAGGAATCATAATGGGCATTGTAAGCTGTCTGAGCCGCGGAAGAATTGACGGTGGCGCTGCTTCCTACGCTCTTTGTGGATTGTGTTCGGGATATTTCGCAAAAAACGGTAAGTGGGCGGCGTGCGTTTCCTTTGTTATGACAAACGCCATTGTTACTATTTTGTCCAACGGCTCTACTGAGGTTTTTATAAGCCTGCCAGACACTGTTATAGCGGCATTTATACTTTATTGTATGCCACAGAAAGTATTTAGTGCATTAAACCAGTTTTCCCTCGCCTCTCCCCCTGCCTTTGACCTTGTTGCAGGAAAGCTCAAGGGAGCACAATCAACCGTTGAAAACTGTCAGAAAAGCTTCCGCCGTATTTTTGAGCTTCGGAATAATGATGAGTACAACACGCTGATTCTATACAGAAGAACCGCAAGAAACACCTGCGGAAGCTGCGGACTCAGGAAATACTGCTGGGGCAGAGATGCAAAAGCCACTAAGGAAGCTATGGATGTACTGTGTCAAAATCTTCAGGGGGGGAAACCTGCTACAGCTGACTGTGCTCCGCCACATTGTCTCAGGAGTGACCAGTTTGTAGCTGAGTTTTCTAAAATGTTTGAAATATATAAAAATGACTGTATGTGGACTGAAAAACTAAGCGAGTTCCGTACAACTGCATACAGTATATTTGACGGCATATCGGGAATCTTGGGACTTGGGGCAAAGGAGCTTTCAGAAAGCATCGATTGTGACAGTGTTGCTGCCGATAATCTCAAAATGCTTCTTCGGAAAGAGGGTATATCCGCCTGTGATATTTTCGTCAGCGGAAAAGAGGACGAAATGCAGGTGACATTAAAGCTTGAAAGCTGCGGAGGTTTCGGCAGGTGCGAAAAATCCGTATGCAGTATTCTTGAGGACGCACTCGGAAAACCATTTGTAAGAACGGGAGTACGGTGTTGCGGAGAATGTTCATTTACATATGTTGTTAAACCTGCTTTTTCAATTACCACGGCAGTAGCATCTGCGGTTAAAGCAAAAAGAAAAATCAGCGGAGACCACGCTATGTATGCTCTGTTGGACAGGCATACATATGCAATGATATTGTGCGATGGTATGGGAAGCGGAGAGATTGCACGGGAAGAAAGCCGTACTGCATCAAATCTTCTCTTGAAGCTGTTGTGCCTTAAAATGGAGCCTGAAACTGCAATAAACATTATAAATTCAATGCTTTTATGGACATTTTCAGGAAGTATTGCCGCCATTGATTTATGCATAATTAATCTTGATGACGGCTCATCAAAAATTTATAAATGCGGTGGTTCGGGAAGCTATACCAAGATAAAAGACAGCGTAGAAAAGATTTCTGCCCCCTCCCTGCCTGCAGGGGCATTTGCAACTGGAGATACGGAAATATTCTCCGTCAATTCCGAAAAAGGAAGTATGGTAGTAATGGTTTCCGACGGTGTAACCGCCTCCGAAAACGGCAAGCTGTCGTGGATAAAGGAAATGATTGACGAATATGACGGCACAGAGCCTGAAGCTCTGGCACAGATGATACTGGGAAAGGCAAAAGAAATATCCAATTCTGAGCCTGGGCATGACCTGACTGTATTGGCGGCGT
>JAZUPX010000025.1:0-2061 GCA_045605405.1 Clostridia bacterium | reverse complement strand
GATATTATGTCATTTATAACATCGGCTATCGCGTTAAACTCCTCAATATACTCCATTGAAAACCTTGCAAGAAGCTTTCCGCCCGACATGGTATCCGCTTCAAGGATTCCGCTTCCGTTGTACTCCAGGCAAAATACTTTATCAATAGATTTTATGTTTTCAACAAGGATAATACTGCCATTTTCAATGGCACAAATTTTATCTTTACTTACAACAAAGAAGCCGTTTGTATATACGCCATTGTCAGACAAATCAAACTCTGTGGAAATAAGGATGTCTTCACCGTCAAACACACGGCAAATAAGTTCACTATATTTTTTTATTAATGCCGTATTTTGCATTGTGAAGTGCTCCTTTCATTTTTTAAATCCAGATTTCAAGTACTTTTAATTCTTTGTCCTTCAACAAGGTAATATCGGGTATACAAAATCTGTTCCCATACACATCTGTAAGCATTACCCTATTTTTGCCGACGGTTCTTATATTACTGCTCATATCGGTTACCGTAAAATTACGCTTTCCTGCAGTTGTGATAACCTCAAAGGAAATATTTCCGAATTCTTCTTTAATATTTTCTATTTCAGTTATATCAGGCATAAAGTAACGTTTCATGAGTTCCATATTAAGAAGCTCTCTCTGTTTCTGAGGAAGGTCTGCAAGATTTCGTATAATTCCAAGCTCGTTTTCAGAGTCTTCCCTCAAATGATTTTCCGGTCTTACGGATATATATTCTTCATCAAACTGAAAGGGAAACATCCTGCTGACACCAACACGTCCCAAGTCGGTTTCTTTATATATAAGGCATAATAACCCGCCCTCTGAAATATAAAATTCCAAGTCCTGAGAATTTATATAATTAATCATATTAATTCTTTTCTTCCTTTCCAAATGACAATGCATCAAGCTGCATATGAGCCATTTTAGAATAGATGCCGTTTTCCTTTTCAAACAGTTCCTCGTGGGTACCTGTTTCGACGATTTTTCCGTTTTCAACCACGACTAATCTGTCTGCACTTTTAAGTGTTGAAAATCTGTGTGCAATTGCTATGGTCGTACGGTTTTTAACCAGAAGCTCCATTGCCTCCTGAATTTTCTGCTCCGTATTCGTGTCAAGCGATGATGTAGCTTCATCAAAAATTAATATTGCAGGATTCATAAGAATTGCACGGGCAATGCTTATCCTTTGTTTTTCACCGCCTGACAAATCTGTACCATCTTTCCCGATAAGTGTTTCATAGCCGTCAGGCAGATTCAATATAAACTCATGTGCGTGGGCTTTCTTTGCAGCATCAATTATTTCGTCCATAGTTGCCTCGGGTTTTCCGTATGAGATATTCTCTGCCACTGTTCCCGAAAACAGAAAGGTATTCTGGAGTACTATGCCTATATTTTTATGGAGGCTTTCAAAACTGATGTCCTTGATATTAACTCCGTCAATAAGAACTTCACCGTCATTCACATCATAAAGACGTGTAATAATATTGGTAATTGTACTCTTTCCTGCCCCACTATGTCCGACAAGACCAATCATTTCACCTTGATTGACCTTGAAAGAAACATTTTTAAGCACCTGTTTGTTAGGCTCGTAGGAAAAGCTGACATTTCTAAGCTCAACCTCACCCTTAATCCGTTCTATGTTAATTGGATTTTCAGCTTCGACAATATCAGGTTTCCTGTCTATAACCTCAAAGATACGCTGGGCACTGTTCATACAGCTTGTCCACCAGTCAAAGGTTTTTACCATAAAATTAACGGGTGCATACAAAAGCGAAAGATACCCCACAAAGCTCATAAGTTCGCCAAAAGTCAGCCTGCCGCTTAAAATTTGTGCACCGCCTAACGCCCATACAGTAAGTCCGCCAAGGGACATAATCCAGCTAAGAAGCGGAAAGACCTTTGCGGAGGCAACACCCTCACGAATTCTGTTGTCACAAAGAGCTTTACTCACTGTGTTAAAACGACGGATTTCTCTATCCTCTTTACCAAAAGCCTTTACAACCCTTACTCCCTGAAGATTATCATTTATAAGAGAATTTACCGAGGAGGATTTTCTCCATGTAT
>JAZUPX010000024.1:0-3877 GCA_045605405.1 Clostridia bacterium | reverse complement strand
CCAGATTGAAGGAAGGGGGATTTTCTCCCGAGGGTATACCCGGGATAGCTCCGCGGAAGAATTCAAGTCCCTCAAGGTGTGTGGAAAACTCTCTGCCTCTTACTGCCTGAATGTTGAAAACAAATATATCAAGCTTTCGCTCTCTGGCAACAGAGCTGTCAAGCTGACGGAGGGAGCCTGCCGCTGCATTTCGGGGATTGGCAAACACCGCCTCGCCGTTAGCTTCACGGGTGGTGTTTATGAGGGCAAAGTTCTCCTTGGAGATAAAGACCTCGCCACGCACCTCCAGATATTCCACATCTTCCATAAGCTTAAGGGGAATACTCATTACGGTTTTTAGGTTTTCCGTCACATCCTCGCCTACATTGCCGTCGCCACGGGTTGAACCCCGTACAAAGACGCCGTTTTCGTATTCAAGAGATACGGAGAGACCGTCTATTTTGTGTTCCACCACATATTCCGTGCCGTATCCCAGGGCATCCTTTACCCTCTTGTCAAAATCACGGAGTTCATCGTGGGAGAATGCATCCTGCAGGCTTTGCATCTGTACTGCGTGGGTAACCTGTTCAAAGCCGTCAAGTATAACTCCGCCTATTTTCTGTGACGGAGAGTCGGCAGTTACCACCTCGGGATGAGCCTTTTCGTAATCCAGAAGTCTATGCATAAGCTCGTCATATTCCGCATCTGTGATGGTGGGGTTATCCAGCACATAGTATTGGTGGCTGTGGTATGCAATTTCTTTTTTTAATTTTTCGTAATCCATATCAGAACACCTTTGTCATATCATCAAAGTATATTTCTTTTCTTACTATATTTATATTGCTCAGTTTCGTGTCAAGATAACCGCCGATGGATTTAAGAACCAATTCGGGTTTTAAGTTTGATGTGTTTCCTGCGTTAATATGCATTTCCAGCCTGTGGGAAACACCGTCCGAAGATAGAATTTTTATATCTCTTATAAAGTCCTTGATGTTGACCTCATTTATTTTTCTCTTGGACTTCTTTTCTATCATAACCTCGGGGGCAGACAGATATTTTTCCAAATCCGCATTTTTGTCTGTGGTAAAAACCGCTTCGTACAGGGCACTGTCTATAAGGTGCATAGGCTTTAGTCCCTCTGCATTTTTAATTCCCTTAAACACTATTCCTCTCGGGCATACTGCATTTATCGCATCAAGAGCACTTGAGGTGTCGATTTCTTCGGTAAATTCAACCTCAAGACAGTCACAAAGACTTGTGGTGCCTACAGAGAGGGGCAGACCTATTGTCATTACCATATGGGGATTGAAGCCCTCGGAATATTTCACGGGGAGATTGGCTCTGCGGAATATTCTTACCGCAGTTCTGAGGAAGTCCAGATGGGATATAAATTTTACCTCATCTCCCTGAGTGTAGCAAAATCTGTATTTATTCATAGCAAACACCGCCTTTGAAACAGTTTGCACCGCAGGCAGAGCATTTTTCACGGCAATTGGGGGTGACCTCTGCTCTTTGTGCACGCTTTGCTTCTTCTATGAGGAAGCTCTTTTTAACCCCTACATCTATCATATCCCAGGGGAGAATTTCGTCAAAGGAGCGCTCCCGTGTGTAGAAATCGGGATCAAGACCGCACTCACTGAAACATTCCATCCATTTTTCCATACTGAAAAATTCGCTCCATCCGTCGAAGCGGATGCCTTTTTCGTGAGCCTTAATGAGAACCTTTGCAAGCCGTCTGTCACCACGGGCAAATACGCCCTCCAGAACACTTACGGGTGCTTCGTGGTAGTTGTACTTTATTTTTCTTGAGGTTATGTTGTCCTTTAGTGCATACTGCTTAACCCGAAGTTCTTCCATTGTATCCTGCTTTGCCCACTGGAAGGGTGTGAATGCCTTGGGAACAAAGGAAGAAACAGAAAGCGTTATGCGAAGATTGGGAGCTCTCATATCCTTGGGGATATTGTTGTATACTCTCTCCACCTTTTTTGCAAGCTCACCTATTCCGCACACATCCTCTATTGTTTCAAAGGGAAGACCTATCATAAAGTAGAGTTTAAGGTTACTGTAACCGCCTCGGAAAGCCATTTCGGTGCTTGACATAAGGTCATCCTCGGTTATACCCTTGTTTATTACATCTCTCATTCTTTGGGTGCCCGCTTCCGGCGCAAAGGTGAGGGAGCTTTTTCGAACCTTGGATACCTTGTCCATAAGCTCCATAGAGAAGGAGTCCAGTCTGAGAGACGGAAGAGCCATATTCATACGCTTTTTTTCCGTCATATCAAGAAGTGCATCGGTAAGCTCCTTTAGTGAGCGGTAGTCGGAGGTGCTGAGGGATGAGAGACTTATTTCCTCATATCCTGTGGAGTCTATGAGTGCTTTCGCCTGCTTTATGAGGGTGTCTGCAGATTTTTCCCTCACAGGACGGTATATCTGTCCTGCCTGACAAAAACGGCACCCTCTTATGCAACCGCGGAAGATTTCCAGCATAATTCTGTCGTGAACAATTTCCACAAATGGTACTACAAATTTATCGGGATAGAAAGCCTCGTCAAGGTTTTCTACCACGGCTTTTTTCACCTTTTCCGGCACAAAGCTGTAAAGGGGAGTTATTGCCTCCACCTTGCCGTCGTCTTTGTAGGAAACATCATAGAAAGAGGGAACATATATACCGGGAATTTCCGAAACCATACGGAGAAATTCATCACGGGGGAGTCCGGATTTTTTCCACTCCTTGTATGCATCCATACATTTATCCATTATGGCTTCGCCCTCGCCAAGCTGGAAGAAATCTGCAAAGGGTGCAAGACACTCCGCACTGTATGCACAGGGACCGCCCATCATAACAAAGGGGTCACCCTCTTTTCTGTCCTTCTGCAGGAGGGGAATGTTTGCAAGTGAAAGCATATTGAGAATATTGGAATAGCTCATTTCGTACTGGAGAGTAAAGGCAACGAAATCAAAATCCGATACAGGCTCCATACTTTCCAGTCCGTAGAGGGGGATGGAGTTCTCCCTCATTTTGTCCTCCATATCAACCCAGGGGGCAAAAACTCTTTCGCACCAGGTATCCTCTCTGCGGTTTAAAAGAGAGTAGAGTATTTTCATCCCCAGATGGCTCATACCTACCTCGTACACATCGGGAAAGCAGAATGCAACACGGATATCCACATTGCTTTTATCTTTAATCACACTGTTGAGTTCTCCGCCTGTGTAACGGGCAGGCTTCTCCACCAGGGGGAGAATATTTTCTATTTTTTGTCTAAGCATTTAATCAATCCTCTGAAATCAGCATTATATATAATGATACTACAAATTTCAGAAATTTTCAATACATTCTCCCAGGGTTATTGAAGGATTTTTCAAAACCTTTTCCAAAAGCTCTTTTTGTGATATGCTTTTTCCTTGATTGCCTTTGGTTTCCGGACATATAATGAGAGTGTAAGAGGGACTTATGCGGTCAACTATTTTTATTGCGTTAAGGTCAGGTCTGACCTTTATCCTGACCAAACGGGGTTTTGATTTTATTTCTCCGGTGAGAATTTTCTTTTTGAGACAAACCAGAAGCTCCTTTTCGTGACGGATGTTCCATAGCATAAAGACACCTGCAACTATGTAGGAAAAGTTTACTGCAGTTTCCCTAAGAATATATATTCCAATTAATATTATAACAGCGGAGATAAGTGCAGAGAGCTTCAGCATAATCCGGAAACCTCTCACAAAACCCAAATGTGAGCTTATGACAGATTTCAGTATTATGCCTCCGTCAAGAGGCAGTGCGGGAATGAGGTTCAGAAGCCCGTTTGCAAGATTGGCAAGGGCAAAAACCTCTGCCGTTTCCTGCGAAAAAATTCCGGAAATAACAGGGTGGAAAAACAGCAAAAAGAAGTTTGCCATAGGA
>JAZUPX010000023.1:0-3406 GCA_045605405.1 Clostridia bacterium | reverse complement strand
AAAACCACATTCCTCTGCAAGTCGTACAGTTTCCCTGACAGACTCTCTTTCTGTCTTGCACTGTGTTAAAAAGTCCTTGTATCCTTCGGAAAATTTAAAAATTATTTCCTTGTCAATATCTTTTGTCCAACCGTTTTTAAGTTCGTATTTCATAATTACCTTCCTTTCTTTTAATAGAAACGATATTCAGCGACGATTGTTTCAAGTGCTGCCCAACCGCCGAGAAGTCCGTTTTTTGTTTTCATATCGCATTCCTGACATAAAGAAATCAGGGTTTGAATATTTTCAATTTTCAGCTTTTCAGCTTTTTGTGTACACTTTTCTGCAGGGAAACCACCACCAAGCTTGGAAACCGTGTCACGGTGACTCATTCCGTCAAGGAGATACAGCTTCGCTCTGTATATGGTAATAAGCTGATTGGAAAGAAGTGTCAGTATAGACACCGGCTCCTGCTTAAGCGACCTGAGGGTGTAGAGAAGATTATAGCAAATTTCCCTCCTGCCGTCAAAAATTGCATCAATAAGTGCATATACATTTTCGGAAGCAGGCTTTATTATAACCTTGTCAATATCCTCTTTTGTAATCTGAGGTTCTTTTGAAAATGCAATGATTTTCTCAAACTCCGTCTTTATTGTACGCATATCTCTCTCAAGGGAATTTATGAGGTAAGAGGAACATTTCATATCAATGGTTTTTCCGTTTGATGCCGCAATTTTGTTTATCCAACTGCGGAGGGCGCCCTCGGTACGAAGTGGAAATTCAACAATCACCGCACCGCCTTTTTCGGCAGCTTTTCTGACGGTATTTTGCTTCTTTCCCTTTTCGGGTTGCTTTTCCCATATTACAACACAGTTGTATGGGGCAACATTGGAAAGGATATTTTCCCACTCGGATTTGTTTTTAATATTCCCCTCAAAAAGACCGCACTTGCGGAAAACAATAAGCTTTCTCTCACTCATTACAGGCAGAGTTTCCATAAAATCCCCTGCCTCGTTTACGGGGGGAAGCTCCGTATGACTCTGGTAATTCATCATTTCGGACCATTCTTCGATAAGTACCTTTTTAAGCTCCCCGATACAGAAATCAATGAGGTATTCCTCAGGTCCCTCGAAAATGTAGAGAGGGGCAATTTTTCGTTCTTTAATTGCACTGCGAAGTTCTTCGTAATACATAATTTGTTTCCTTTGATAACACATAAAAATACATTATATAGTTTACCATAAATATGGTAAAAATTCAATAAAAAAGTGGGAAGATTTATCGAAAAGGTTGATTTTCGGCGTTGCCGATTATATACTTAAAGTGTGAGGTGAAGTATATGAGAAAAGAAGAACTCATCGGAAACGCAATGGCGGTTATGAAGAACGCATATTCACCATATTCGGAATTTTGTGTTGGTGCCGCACTTCTTACTAAAAAAGGCAAAGTTTACACGGGATGCAATGTGGAAAATGCGTCATACTCCATTACTAACTGTGCGGAAAGAACTGCTCTTCACACAGCAATAAGTAAAGGGGAAAGAAATTTTTCTGCCATAGCGATTGTAGGTGGAAAAAACGGCAGAGTGGAAAACTTTTGTATGCCCTGCGGTACTTGCAGACAGGCACTTTCCGAGTTTTGCAGTAAGGATTTTAAAATCTATCTGTATAATGGAGTAGAGATTCGCACCTATACGTTAGACGAACTTTTACCCAACACTTTCTCTCTGGGGTGAAAATAATGTATAATATCATAAGAAAAAAGCGTGACGGACACGAACTGTCACAGGAAGAAATTACAAAATTTGTAAATAAATATATAGCAGGGAAAATCCCCGATTATCAGGCATCGGCACTACTTATGGCAATCTGTATTCAGGGTATGTCAGCACGTGAAACAAGCGACTTGACAATGGCAATGGCGAAGTCTGGTGACCAAGTGGATTTGAGCGAGCTTGGAAAACTGTCTGCAGATAAACACAGCACAGGGGGCGTAGGTGACAAAACCTCGCTGATAGTTGTCCCCATTGCCGCGGTGCTGGGTTGTAAGGTTGCAAAAATGTCGGGACGTGGACTTGGGCATACTGGCGGAACGGTCGATAAGTTAGAATCAATTCCAGGTTATGAAACGGCAATATCTCCCGATAAACTTATTGAGCAAACCAAAAAAGTGGGTATCGCATTGGCTTCCCAAAGCGGAAATCTCGTCCCCGCCGATAAGAAAATTTATGCCCTCCGTGATGTTACGGGAACGGTTGAAAGTATCCCCCTGATAGCATCAAGTGTTATGAGTAAAAAGCTTGCCTCAGGGGCACGGAATATTGTTCTTGATGTCAAGGTGGGCAGCGGTGCTTTTATGAAAAGCATTGAGGAAGCACGGGGATTGGCAAATGCTATGGTAGATATAGGCAAAGCATCTGGCAGAAACGTTCGGGCAATTCTCACCAATATGGATATTCCGCTTGGTAACGCTGTAGGAAACTCCCTTGAGGTTATTGAAGTTATTGAAATTCTGAAAGGTAACGGTGACAAAAACCTTTTGGATATATGCTGCAACCTTGCAGCACATATGGCATCAATGGCAACGGGAATTGACGAAGAAAAAGCTCTTTGGGAAGCTTATAAATCAATAGAAAACGGCACAGCCCTCATAAAATTCAGAGAATGGATAGAAGCACAGGGTGGTGACGGAAGAATCGTTGACGACTATTCGCTATTTGGAAAAGCCTCGGTTGAGTATGAGATAAAAGCCGAAAAAGATGGCTTTATCTCAAAAATGGATGCGGAAAAGATTGGGAGCATCTGTGTGGATTTAGGAGGGGGAAGAAAGACCAAAGACGACGAAATCGACCACACCGCAGGAATTATCCTCATTAAGAAAACAGGAGATAAGGTGCAAAAGGGTGAACTAATTGCAAAATTTTACACCAATAATGAAAATGCGATCCCTCTTGCAGAAAAGGATTTCCTCAGTGCAATAGAAATAACAGGCAGAAAACCTGCCAAGCAGAAATTAATATATGAAGTAGTGAAATAAATAAAGCCGTCCGTTTTTATGGACGGTTTCACTTTTTTCAAGAAAAAGTATTGATTTTTTTATTTTATTATAGTATAATCATATCCGTTAAGCCGATGTGATGGAATTGGCAGACGTAACGGACTCAAAATCCGTCGGTGGCAACACCGTGCGGGTTCGACTCCCGCCATCGGCACCAGAAATAGCACTGCAATTATGCAGTGCTATTTTTATTTCACCATTTCATAGATTAACTTCTGTTCTATTGGTTTTTCAGCGCTTATCTCCACCGCTTCAAAATAATCTCTTTCTGCAGTAGAAACTGCATCCTTTTTATTTGTATAAAGTTTTGCAATTACTTCACCTTTTTTCACTCTGTCCCCTGTTTTCCTGACAAGGATAATTCCTGCGG
>JAZUPX010000022.1:0-7384 GCA_045605405.1 Clostridia bacterium | reverse complement strand
CCGTCACTTCCGCAAAGTTTCATCTTTTTGATACTTTCCTGCTTTACTGCCTCAACTGCAGCAGGAATAAGGTCAATGGGTCCCTTTTCCATGCTTGAGAATGTCTTAAATTCAGCCTCAACTGCAGCAACGTTGATATCTGTAAAGATATTAACCTTGCTTATACCTTCCTGAATTGCTTTTTTGAAATCATTATCAGTTAAACCGGAACCACCGTGGAGAACCAGCGGAACGTCAACTGTATTTGCAATAGTGCGAATTCTTTCAAAGTCGAGTTTAGGCGGAAGTTTATATGCACCATGAGCATTACCTACCGCAATAGCAAGAGCATCTACACCTGTTTTTTCAACAAAGTCTTTTGCAAGCTTAGGATCGGTAAAATATTTTGAAGGATCAGCAAGGTGCGAACTACCTTCTGCAGAACCTTCGTTATCGCCAACGTGACCAAGTTCACCTTCAATTGTTGCACCATAAGAATGAGCTATGTCTGCCATTTCTTTTACTTTGCGAACGTTATCATCATAAGAATCTGTAGAACAATCATACATAATAGATGTAAAACCAAGTTCCAACGCCTTTACACAAACATCATAAGAGAGACCGTGGTCAAGATGCACAACTACTGGC
This sequence comes from Clostridia bacterium, assembly GCA_045605405.1. Taxonomy (GTDB): domain Bacteria; phylum Bacillota; class Clostridia; order UMGS1883; family UMGS1883; genus UMGS1883. Next base: position 6,757 of record JAZUPX010000022.1, on the reverse strand, counting down.
ACGGAAGCCTTTTTTGCCATAGGAAGCAAGTAGTATGAAACTTCTTCCAACGGACCATATGGCAACAAAATTTCTGCTGTACCCATTATAACAGGGGATCTGCTTGATTCAGCAGCATTAATTATACCCCTCGCAAGTTCAAGGTTTACTGCGTTAAACAAACCAATAGCATACTTATTTGCTTTAGCCGGTCTTAAAACCTCATTCATATTTACTAACATAATTATATCCTCCTCGATGATTTAATTTCTTAATAATTTTTTTGTATTTTGGTTTTATATAAAATTTATATATTTATAATCTCTACATTACTTTCATCCAAAGTAGCTTTCAATGCACCGTCAATCTCTGCATCTGTTACAAGAAAATCGACATCCTCAAAGGTTGAAAGTCTCATATACCCCACTCTGCCAATCTTTGATTTATCACAAAGATAGTATCGTATGCCGGAATTTTTTATCATTCTTTGTTTTATAAAACATTCCTGTTCATTACCTTCGAGAATTATGCAGTTGTTGCCAATTCCCTTGCTGGAAAAGAACATTTTATCAGCAAAATAATTTTCGGCGATATAATTTTCCGTCATGGCACCAACCAATGACTGATTATTACTTACTATTCCGCCAACAGCAATAACCTTTACACCTTCTATCCCCACAAGCTCGTTAATAACTCTTATTGAGTTTGTTATAACGGTTACGTTTTTCATATTTTTCATGTTTTTAATTTCTTTAGTCATATAGAAAGTGGTAGTAGAAGCATCCATAAAAATTGTATCGCCCGATGCAATATACTGCACTGCTTTACGGGCAAGTGCCTGCTTAGTTTCAACATTAAGCCCTTTTCTTTTTTCAAGCGAAAGTTCATAACTGCCGTCTTCCATAGGAAGAGCTCCTCCGTGAGTTCTTCTTAAAAGCTCTTTTGCTTCCATTTTTTCTAAATCACGCCGAATGGTTTCTTCGGTAACGCCCAGTTTTGAACTGAGCTTACTTACCATTACTGCACCATCGGCATTTAGGAATTCAAGAATTAGCTTTTGTCTTTCCAGTGCAAGCATTTTTATTTCTCCGTTTCTAATATATTTTCAGAGTAATTATCTTTTTATTATGTGAACAACATCGCCATTTTTAAGTCCGCAGGAGTTAGCATCGTCTGTGTCAATATGCATCTCTACGTTAAAATCATCACGGATACGAATTTGCACATCATAAAATTTTGTTGGCTTAACACCGTCAATTACAACATCAACATAATCGTTAGATTCAAGGTTCATAGTTTTGGCAAATTCAGGAGTAAGATGTATATGACGGTTGGCAATAATAACGCCTTCTTTAAGATATACACTTCCTTTAGGTCCTACAATAACCATTTTTTCTGAGCCCTTTATTTCACCCGACGGGCGAACCGGAGGACTTATCTTTAAAACAAAAGTATCAGTACGCGAAATCTCAACTTGAGTATCCTTACGAACAGGACCAAGAACACGGACATTCTCAATTGATTTAAGAGACGGTCCAACCAAGGTTACAACCTCATTTGAGGCAAATTCTTTACCCATAAGCATCTTTTTGGGAGTAAGTTCGTATCCTTTGCCAAATAAAGTATCAAGGTCTTCTCTTGAAAGATGAACATGACGTTGAGATACACCGATTTTTACGTAATCATTCTCTGCTTTTTCCGAAACATTGATATTTAAATTCTTAACAGCGTTTTTAACTGCATCTTCCAGAGCATTTATATCATACATTGTATTACCCACCTTCAAATCGGTAAATTAGTCTTCAAAATCAAAAAATTTCATTATCTCGCCATGCGGATTTGCAATGACTGCATTGCCATGAACTTTGCCATAAGTTACCGCTGCTTTAGCACCAGCCTCAACAGCCGCGGTAACTGCAGAAACACTACCCTTGACTATAAGAGTTACAAGTCTTCCGCCAAGTCTTTTCTCACAATGGATAAGACTTACATCAGCAGCTTTAACCATAGCATCAAGACCTGTTATTGAAGCTACAAGTCCTGATACCTCTAAGAGACCTATGGCAAAATTTGTTTTAGGAAGCTCTGTATCCAACCCGTAAAACGTTTTGGGAAGCTTTTTGTTATATTTATCTTTATTCATATCAAGAAGATATGCCATCTTTTCTGTGCCTTCTCCCGGACGGGATATAACACTTGAAATAATATACATATTTTCTTTTTTTGCATATTCAGAAGCTGTGTCAACTGCCTCTTTTACGGATGCATTGTCGCCTTCAAGTTTAACCTGCATTACGAGGGGGGCGGGAGCAGATTCACTTGCCGGTCTTGTTCTGTCGAAAGCTATAACCTTAACATTTGCAGTTTTTGCAGCAATATCTGCAGCACAAACTGATGTTGTAAAGCTATATACTTCTATCATTCCTAATGCATTCATACATTTCCTCCGTTATTAAGTGTATGCCTTGTAGCTATCAAACGATATGTAAACCATCTACCATTACACAACGACGTTGTCTTGTAAATGAGTGAGCTGCAGTTAACCCTTCTCCTGTAGGTCCTGCAATGGTAAATGTTGTATATCCTTCACCGCCTGCACCAATACCTGCATATGACGGAGCATTTTTTACAAATATGGTTGTTTCAACTGCACGTGCAAACTTAGTAAGGTTATCTACATTTTTTGAATGAATGTGTGCTGAATGACGATTGCCATGTTCTGCAGCAACAGCTTTTTCAACCGCTTCATCAATATCGTCAACACGAACAATCGGTAATATCGGCATCATCATTTCCACCTGTACAAACGGATGAAGTGCTTCTGTTTCGCAGATAATAAGACGTGCATCAGAATCAATGCCAAGTTCTTTTAAGAATTTGCCGGCATCTTTTCCAACCCATTTTTTATTTATTGAATACTTACCGTCTTTTTCCACAAGTGCAATTTTAACCAGTTTATTAATCATTTCACCTTTAATAAGGTAAGCACCTGCTTCCTGCATACTTGCAATAAGAGCATTTGCAATGGAATCTACTGCAAAGCACTCTTTTTCTGCTATACAGGGCAAGTTATTATCAAAGCTTGCTCCTGCAACAATATCGCGGGCAGCCTTTTTAATATCTGCTGTTTCGTCCACGATTACAGGTGGATTACCTGCACCCGCGCCGATAGCTTTTTTACCGGATGACAAAAGTGCACGAACTACACCGGGACCACCGGTAGCAACAAGCATACGAACAATCGGAGATTTCATCATCTCATTTGATGAATCCATTGTGGGATTATAAACTGAAACAACAAGGTTTTCAGGTCCGCCTGCTTCAAGTATAGCACGATTTACAAGGTCAACTGCATAGTTTGCTGTTTTTGAAGCATTAGGATGCGGATTAAACACAACTGCATTTCCCCCGGCAATCATACCAATAGAGTTACAGATAACAGTTTCGCTTGGGTTGGTGGAAGGTGTAATACTTCCTATAACACCATAAGGTGCCATTTCAACAAGTGTAAGACCGTTATCACCTGTCATAACAGACGGAGATAAATCTTCAGTACCGGGGGTTTTGTTTGCAACGAGCTGATGCTTAATAATTTTATCCGAAACTCTGCCCATTCCGGTCTCGCTAACACCAAGTTTTGCCATTTCTTCCGCTTCATTCAATGTAAATTCGCGGATTTTAGCTATCATCTGTTCCCTCTGTTCAACGGTATATGCACGATACTGCTTGTAAGCTTTATTAACCGCTTCAAGAGCATCTGCCATACTATCGAAAACACCTTTGTATGAACGGGCATCCGTATTAACATCCGTATCACCCGCTACATTGGCAAGAACTTTTTTTACAATTTCGCTAATTTGATTTTCGTCAATTCTCATAGATAATCAACAGCCTTTCGCAAATTTATATGTAGTAAAATAGATTACAGTATTTTTTCCCAAAGCTTGGGATCGGGGTTTGGTATTACCGAATAATCAAGGAGCATACCCTTATCCCCTGCTGCCGCTTTTGAATTTTCAATGGCAGCGCCTACTGCGGCAATTTCGCCGGTAAGTAATAAATATGATTTACCGCACATACCCCTTGCGATACGAAGCTCTACCAAGGTTACATCTGCACTTTTGGCAGCTGCATCTGCAGCCACAATAGCCGATGCCCCTGAGAATGTTTCTATAACTCCCAGTGCACGCGGATTTTTCACATCAACAGTTGCATATATTGCAGGAAATACACCCTCGTGTACATTACCGAGAACAAAGCTGTCAATAAGCTTTTCGCCATACAAATTTTTACATGCATCTACCGATGCCCTTATAGCACTTAGTTCTCCCGAGATGATAACAATATATTTACCGGGGCAAACCACCTGTGCTTCTATAATTTCTACATCAGCAGTTTTAACCAGAGTATCTGCTGCACTGATACCGGTGGAAACTGTAGTGTATTCAATCATACCAATTGCTCTTGCCATATTCTCACTTCCTGCTCTTTTCTAAAGTAATATATTGACTGCTTACTTCTATAACCTTTCCGTTTATGGGCGAATGTATCGGAACACCTAATTTGTCTTCAGGCGCTTTCGCAACCATAGTTCCTTTTGTAACCTCATCGCCTTTTTTTACAAGTACAACAGAGAATGCACCTATGTTCTGATGAAGTGAGAGTCTTAAATGCTTTGGAATAATTTCTGCTTCATCAATGGGTGTTTCAACATTATACTTGCTGATACCCAAACGTTTAATAAGACGTGCTACAGAAACCATTCTGTATGAACGCTTATTCGAAACTTCACCAAATTCAGGTTCTTTAGATGGTGTTACGCCATTTGAACGAAGCCCGTCTCTATAAGCACCAATAAGAGTTGCCGGAGAAAGTCCCTGCATACACGAATACATTTCGCACAGACCACATTGCGAACAATAGAAAGTATTCAAAAACGGTTTCATATTAAACACTTTATTGTGCGATATTCCGTGCATAAACGCCTGCGGGTCTATGGGATGACCCACAAGATTTCTGGAACACAAATCTGTACACATACGACAACTGCAACATGCACTCATAGCACGTTTCATGCCTATATTTGGTTTAACAGTTTTTCTTTGTACTATATAATGATCCTGCGGTAAGAGAATTACCGCGTTGGTTGTTTTCGTAATTACACCATGAGAGCTACCGATTTTGCCTGTCATGGGACCGCCTATAAGATAGACAGGATCTTTAATTGTTGAGCCGCCACACAAATCAACTATTTCCTTAAAGGTCATACCTACCGGCACCCTAAGGACCTTTGGATTTTTAACTTCGCCGGCAATCATAACATATTTGTGGGTAACACCTGCATTTTCATTAACCGCTCTGTAAATATTGAGCATTGTTTCAACATTGAAAACAGTAACACCCACAGAAATCGGAATATTGCCCGGTTTAACAACTCTGCCTGTAGTCTCATAAGTTAAAATAACTTCGTCTCCTGCCGGATAAATTTCAGGCAAAAAAGATAAAGAGACCTTTTGATAATCTGCCATAACTTCTTTCACAGCCGCTTCAACACCCTTATAAGAAGGCTTTATTGCAACTATAGCACGTTCTGCTCCAACAGTATCGGCAACCATTGAAAAGGTACTAACAATTTCAAAAGCATACTTTTCAAGAAGCTGTCTGTGAACTTTAAACAAAGGCTCACACTCTGCACAGTTAAGTATTATTGTGTCTGCCTGCTTATCAAGTTTTGCATAAGCGGGAAATCCGGCACCGCCCGCTCCGACGATGCCGCTTTCGTGCATAATTTTTGATAATTCTTCTAATTGCATATTTTACTCCAATCCTATTGCATCATCTATGATGCCGACGATTGCAGCATCAATGGGAGATGTTTCCATATTGCAGCCAAAGCGTGCTGCACTGCCAGTAGCTACTAAAACATCCTCGCCAATACCGGCACCAACATTATCGATGGCTACAATTCTGCCGGTTTGGCACATTTTATTGTAAGGTTCTACAATTAGAAATTTGTTTCCCGTTAAATTTTCATTTTTACGGGTGGCAACTACGCTGCCAACAACCTTTCCTACAAACATTGCTTATCACCTTCCGTTAAAAAATGTTTAATGGAAAAGATTATTTTATGGAAAAGATTATTTTAATGTAGGAAGAATTTTTTCCACATCACCATGAGGTCTGGGAATTACGTGTGTAGCGATGATTTCGCCAAGTTTCTGAGCAGCACTGCCACCTGCTTCAACAGCAGATTTTACAGCACCTACATCACCGCGAACCATAACACTTACTAATCCTGAACCGATTTTTTCGGTACCAATAAGTACTACGTTTGCAGCTTTTACCATTGCATCAGCAGCTTCGATTGCAGCTACTAAACCTCTTGTTTCGATAATACCTAATGCTTCTAATGACATCTTTTTTTCCTCCTTAATAGGTTCTTGTTTTTCAACAACTACTTTTTCTACTACTTTTTCTGCCGCTTTGGGAGCAGCTTTAGCTGCTGCCTTGGGGGCCTTTGAATTAGATGCAGCCATTTCTGATACTCCTTCCGATTAGAACTTGGGGAGAATCTTTTCTACATCCTCGTGGGGTCTGGGGATTACATGAACTGCGATGAGTTCACCAAGTCTTGCTGCTGTTGCAGCACCTGCTTCTGTAGCTGCCTTAACTGCACCAACATCACCTCTAACCATTACAGTTACAAGACCGGAACCGATCTTTTCTGTACCAACGAGTGCAACCTCTGCTGCCTTTACCATTGCATCTGCTGCTTCAA
>JAZUPX010000021.1:0-20538 GCA_045605405.1 Clostridia bacterium | reverse complement strand
TCCCGCCATCGGCACCAAAAAAAGGAACAACTCTTTGTAAAAGGGTTGTTTCTTTTTTATTATTGAAAGGGAGTCGAACTCTAAATTATTCTAAAAAGTCTTTTAATTTCTTACTTCTGCTGGGATGTCTTAATTTTCTGAGTGCCTTTGCCTCAATCTGACGGATACGCTCTCTTGTTACGTCGAACACGCCGCCAACTTCCTCAAGAGTTCTTGCTCTGCCGTCCTCTAAACCAAAACGGAGACGGAGAACCTTTTCTTCACGGGGAGTAAGTGTGTTAAGAACATCCATAAGCTGTTCCTTAAGGAGCATAAAGGATGCCGCTTCACTGGGTGCAGGAGCATCATCATCGGGAATGAAATCACCAAGATGGCTGTCCTCTTCTTCGCCGATAGGTGTTTCAAGAGAAACGGGCTCCTGAGCAATCTTAATAATTTCGGGAACTTTTTCAAGGGTCATTCCCATTTCCTTTGCAATTTCCTCGGGGGAGGGCTCTCTGCCCAATTCCTGAAGAAGCTGACGGGAAACACGGATAAGCTTGTTAATGGTTTCAACCATATGAACGGGGATACGGATTGTTCTTGCCTGGTCAGCAATTGCACGGGTAATTGCCTGTCTTATCCACCAAGTTGCATAGGTACTGAATTTGTAACCCTTTGTATAGTCGAATTTTTCAACAGCCTTAATAAGACCTAAGTTACCCTCCTGAATAAGGTCAAGGAACAACATTCCTCGCCCTACATAACGCTTTGCAATACTTACAACAAGACGGAGATTTGCCTCAGTAAGCTTTTTCTTTGCGTCCTCGTCACCCTCGCTCATAAGTCTTGCATACTCAATCTCTTCATCAGGGGAGAGAAGCGGAACTTTACCGATTTCCTTAAGGTACATTCTTACATGGTCGTCAACATTGATTCCCTCGGGAACAGAAAGGTCCTCAAGGTCTTCCTCGGAAACCTCAATTTTTTTCATTTCCTGCTCAATGTCGCTTCCAACAATTTCAATACCGATATCTTCAATATTGTCGTGAATTTTTTCAATTTCTTCAGCATCTAACTCAAGTTCGGCGAGAGTATCTTCAATCTCCTGTTCGGTAAGCATACCTTTCTGCTTACCCTTTTCAATAAGTTCCTTTACTGTTGCCATACTTTTTTTTGTTTCTGTTTCGCTCATATTACCATTCCCTTTCAATAATACTCTCATCCGTTTTGTTTTCTTGATTTCAGTAGCTCGCTTATGAGCTGAAGATTCCCCTCAGCCTGAGCTTTCTGCAACTTTTCGTTAAATATCTCATTTTCAATCGCTTGCGCAAAATCCTGCGCGGCACGGATTGTATCGGATACATTCTGCACACTCATGAGCACTGTGGAAATTTCCCTCTCATGTCCGGGCAATGCCCCCATCAGATATTCCTGACACGTTCCTTGCTTTTCTTCCTTATAATATGTACAAATGTGATTGAAAATCTGTCTGTGAATTTCTTCCGAGAAACTGTCCTCTCCAAAGTTGTCCGCAAACTGTGTGTAAACCTTGGGGCTTTCCGACAGCATAGCCAAAAATCCTGCTTCTGCAACCTGTCGGCGTTTGTTTTGCTTTCTTATTTCCGTTCCGCCGCCCACAGCCTTTCTAAGGTCTGCCGAAACTTCCTTGCGGACATTTTTGGCATTGGTTTTTCTGATTTCGCTGTTTATGGCATCAGGACTGATTCCCGTCTTTGCCGACAGCCTCGTAACATATACCTCGCGTTCAATGGCGTTTGATATGCCTGAAAACAGCTTTGATGCCTTGCCGAGCATTTCAATTTTTTGTGCCGTGTCGGTAAGGTCAACTCCGCGAAGAAGCATATCCATTCGGTGCTCCGTCAGGGTTTTTGCTTTCTTTATAAGGGTTTCAAATGCCTCAGCCCCGTACTTTTTAATAAAATCGTCTGGGTCCTTTACGTCGGGCATTTCAATAACTTTCAGCGGTGTTTCAAATTCTTTGAAAATTTCCGCCGCTCTCTCAAGAGCTTTCTGTCCTGCACCGTCACTGTCAAAACACAGATATACGGGGCTTTTTGAAAGAAGCTTCGCCTGGTCACGGGTGAATGCCGTACCGCAGGCGGCGACAGCCGCGTTTATCCCTGCCTGATGGAGCGAGATAACGTCCATATTCCCCTCGACAAGTATATAATAACCGCGTGTACTTTTTTTAGCCAGATTTAAGCCATAAAGATTTTTTCCCTTGTCGAAAACTATACTTTCGGGGGAGTTCATATATTTTGCGGCATCACCCGACAAAATTCGCCCGGTAAAGCCTGTGATATTACCTCGCGTGTCAAATATGGGGAACATTACCCTCTCACGAAACCTGTCGTAGACATGTCCCTTTTCATTCATAATGCAAAGTCCTGCATCTACGAGAAGTGAACGGTCATAGCCTTTACCACGAAGATGCTTAAGAAGTCCGTCCCATCCACTTGGTGCCCAACCTAAGCCAAAAGCGGCAATGGTCTTTCCGTCAAGCTGTCTTTTGGTAAGATACTCTTGTGCGACTTTTCCCTCGGGAGACAAAAGACACTCTCTAAAATAGCGTGCCGCATCTTTATTCATTTCATACATTTTATGTTTGCGTTTATATTTTTCCTCGTCACGGCTGCCGTCATTCTCGGGAAGCCTGATTCCTGCACGCTCTGCTAAAAAACGAAGTGCATCGGGAAAATCAAGCCCTTCAGCATTCATAATAAACTGAATAACTCCGCCACCGGCACCGCAACCGAAACAATGGTACAGCTGCTTGTCCGCGCTTACGTGAAAGGAGGGTGTCTTTTCTCTGTGAAAGGGACAGCATCCCATAAGGGAACTTCCCGTTCTTTTCAGCCTGACATAACCCGAAACAATATCCACAATGTCGTTTGCCTGCAAAACCTCGCTGACAATTTCGTCGGAATAATAAGCTGCCATTTTAAAACCTCTATAAGCTTTATGCTAAAAAATTTTTCCTTTATATCTACTTTTCGACACCCGGGGAGAAAATCCTTTTTTATAATCAAAAAAAATTGCAAAACAATAAAAAAATTTTCAAAAAAGTCTTTACAAACTGTTTTTTGTGTGCTATACTATCTCTTGCTTAAAAGATATGCGGGAGTGGCTCAGTGGTAGAGCGTCACCTTGCCAAGGTGAACGTCGCGAGTTCGAATCTCGTCTTCCGCTCCAGAAAAAAGGCAAGTTTCAATTTTTCAATTTTGAAACTTGCCTTTTTTGTTTCATTCGTATTATTCGAAATAACAGAGAGCATATTTTATATTTTATTAACCCAAGAAAGATTTTCATTATTCTTCAATTATCTTCATCATACCTATATAGGGCAAAACACCTGATGTACCATAATTTAAACCGCTGTATTGAGTAGTTGTTTTATTTATCCATTCAAACGGAGCCCCTTCTTCCTCATACCTCTGCGTATGATTTAAAAAGTCGTTTAAAATATCTGTCTTGCCTGTATAAAGATAAAGAGCATACGCATACCATCCGGTAGGAGTTGACCAATAACCCCCGTTTTCATAGGTGTTGTATCTAATTCTACTACATTCCCATGCGGTATCATCGGAAAAATCATTTGTTGTCAATATGTGCCTTACATATCCGTCAATCACAGCCGTTTTATCCACATATGCCTTGTAGAGAGATTTGAGTGTTTTTTCCTCTTTTGCAACATTAAGAAAAACTGCATAAGCTGTAGCCCATACATCGTATTGCTTTCCAATTTCTGTTGCAGAGTAAAACCACCCTGTATTATTATCATAGAATTCCGAGACAATACTATTTTTTATTTTTTCAGCTTTTATCTTATAAAACTCTCTTTTTTCCTTTATATCGCCGAATAACATCTGCAAGGTTTTGGCAGCATTATATCTCAAAAGAGAAGCCATTAACAATTTACCACTCTTTTTAACTGCATCTGAAAAGCCCCAATCAACGGTATATTTTTCCAAATCACTAACACACAAGTCAGTTTGCGAATCTATATTATATCCTTTAAAAGCATATTCGAGGCTATCTCTCATACTTGTTTTCCCAAATTGACTACTAAGAACGTCCCAATCTCCACTTTGTTTTATATATGTGCCCACCATTATAATATAGAAATAATTATCGCAATGCGGTGGATAAAAACCAAAGCTTCCGTTCCCCTGATTATCACCGGATGAATATGTTCCCGGAAAATACACAGGTTTACCATCATAGTTGATGTGGTCAGCAATGGCGTACGGAGGGACTGTTAATTCATTTTCTAATATAAGTGTTTTATTTCCATTCTGACCATTTAAAGCAATAATTTCAATATATTTCTTTAAAACGTGGTCTGGCAACAGACCGCTTTCAGCCATAAGGGCACAGTCTCTCACCCAAAAACTTATATATTTTTCATCACCTGAGGGTAATAATACATACTCTCTCGTTTCCCTGTTAAAATACTGAACTTTTTTTAAAAAAGTACAGTCTTCTATGGTTTTTACTGCCAGCTTCTCAAGAGCTTCAAGAACTTCAGTTTTATTTTTCTGTATCATATATGCTCCTTTTCTTTATCTATACAAGTATAAACACTTTTCAATTTCCGAATTGATTCTTTTCCTAACAACTTAAGTATCAAGGAAAGCGTAAAAAACGGTATTAATATAATATTAATGCCGTTTTTTACTACTGTTTTTATATACCGCTCTTATAGTAGTCGGCTATACAATCAACGTGAAACCATTGTGTAAAAATAAGCTCCTGAATGGGTAAAAGTGCATCAATCACTTCTTATACATAGGACCAAAGTTCTGACACGCTCTGTAATCCGCGCCTTCCTTATTCATACCGAATGCATTCCATACTGCAGGACGGAAAATGTCTTCCTCAGGTACGTTATGCATAGCTACGGGGATTCTCAGCATAGAACACATTGTGATGAGGTCTGCGCCAATGTGTCCGTATGAAATTGCACCGTGGTTAGCACCCCAGTTATTCATTACGCTGTAAGCGTCTTTGAAAGGACCTTCCTTGCCGTCACATCTGGGAGCAAACCATGTGCAGGGCCATGTGTAGTCAGTTCTCTTCCAGAGAGTATCTGTAACCTCGTCGGGAAGTGCAACTGTCCAACCCTCTGCAATCTGAAGCATCGGACCAAGTCCGTCTACAAGGTTAAGTCTTATCATAGTAACGGGCATTTCTGCCTTTGTAACAAATCTGGAGGAGTAACCGCCACCACGGAAGTAACCGAGGTCAGCCGCATTCCATGTTGTAGCCTTCATAATAGCTTCCTGGTCTTTTTCAGTAACATTCCACCACTCTTTCATAGTGCCGTTGCCATTTTCGTCAAGTGCTTCCGCATTTGCGTCAAGGCAGGCAGCACCGGAGTTAATAAGGTGAATAAAACCGTCAGATTCCTTTGCGTGACCTTTTATCTTATAGCCTGTTACTCTCTTTACGGCATCACCGCTCCAGTATGTACGAACATCGGCAAAAATCTGTGCCTTGTTGGTAAGGAGCTTCATAAAGAGCATTCCCATACCGTTTAATACGTCGTTCTCTGTTGCAAGGATGTAAGGCTCTCTTGCACCGTTCCAGTCAAATGATGTGTTGAGCATTGCCTCGGGGAAGTCACAGTTGGGATAGAAATCTGTCCACTGACGCTGACCCTGGAATCCTGCAGCAATAGCATTATGACCTACCATTTCTTCCTCACAGCCCTCGGGAAGATTTGGATTGCCGTTCATAAGGTCCTTGATAATGCACATCATCTTAACAACGAATTCAAATTCTTCGTTCTTCTTTTCTTCGCTTCTCTGCATGTCTTCGGGGTTCTTGTCAAATCCCATTATGCACTTTTCCTTAGCCCATTTGAGAGCTTTATGGAATTCAGCTTCATCGTAGATACCTTCACTCATTCGGCGGATAACTTCAACCTCGTCAACAGATTCAACACGCATGCCGAAGTATTCTTCCATAAATTTAGAATCAATAATAGAACCGCCGATACCCATACAGATAGAGCCAATCTGAAGATAGGACTTACCTCTCATTGTAGCAACTGCCACAGCCGCACGACCGAAACGGAGAAGCTTTTCCTTTACATCTTCGGGAATAGATGTATCGTCCATATCCTGAACTTCGTGTCCGTAAATACCGAATGCGGGAAGTCCTTTCTGTGCGTGGGTTGCAAGAACTGATGCGAGGTAAACTGCGCCGGGTCTTTCAGTACCGTTAAAGCCCCATACACCCTTGATGGTATTTCTGTCCATATCCATTGTTTCGCTGCCGTAGCACCAGCAGGGAGTAACAGTAAGGGTGATGTCAACACCTGCTTTTCTGAACTGCTCTGCACAAGCAGCGCTTTCTGCCACTCTGCCGATAGTTGTATCGGAAATAACAACCTTAACCGGCTCACCGTTTGAATATCTGAGGTTTTCTTCAAACAGCTTTGCAGCTGCCTTTGCCATATTCATTGTCTGTACTTCAAGGGATTCTCTTACCTTAAGAGGACCTCTTCTTCCGTCAATTGTGGGACGGATGCCGATTACGGGGTAATCGCCTACAAGTCTTGATTTTGCCATTTTCATTTTCCTCCTTATTAAAAATGTATCTAATATAATTATAATATTGCAATTAACTGAAAACTTGTGATATAATACTTAAAAAGTATAAAAATTCTATTGTGAAAGTGGAAATAATTATGAAAATATCGCCATATCTTGAACGTAATGAGAGAGGTACGCCCGATTTCCCTTTGGAGCTTTACATTGTAAATGAAAATCACCCCCGTTACAATATGCAGTTTCATTGGCACGGTGACATTGAAATTATCCGTGTTACTAAGGGCAAACTAAACCTCACGTTAAATGACACACATTATACACTTGCGGAAACTGAAGCAATACTGATTCCCGGGGGAATAGTCCACGGTGCCATACCCGAGGAGTGCGAATATGAGTGCCTCAGATTTTCAAAGGGGATTCTTTATGCGACTGGAGAGATAAAGAAGATAATTAAGACAAGGCTTCTTCATCCTGTCAGGATTTTTGAGAGAGATGCAGTAGAAAAACTTTTTTCTCTTATGCGTGGTGAAGAACCGAATCAGCTTACGTTGATGTCCTGCCTTTACCTTATTATAAATGAAGTTGTGGAAAAACAGCAGGAAACAAAAATTATATCGGAGGAGAAAATAGAAAGAATAAAACCTGCCATAATATATATAGAAGACAATTTTCAAAGCTGTATAACCGTTTCACATCTTGCAAAGGAATGTCTTATGAGCAATAATTACTTCATTAAGTATTTTAAGGAAGTAACAAACCAAACCCCCGTTGAATTTTTGAACAGGCACCGCATTGAAGCTGCCTGCGAAATGCTACTTTCAGGGCATAGTGTGACGGAAACCGCATTTTCCTGCGGGTTTAATGACCTTAGTTATTTCATACACGTTTTCAAAACTCACACGGGAATTTCACCCAAAAAGTATTCTGTGCAAAAAAATATATTGTAAATTCATTTCAGATGATGTATAATAACTGAAGAGGAGGTGTTTTTCATGGCTAAAGTAACAAAGGACACTATTATTCTTGATGTTCTTATGTTGGATAAGGGTACAGCACCTTTCTTCCTTGAAATCGGTATGCACTGTCTCGGATGTCCTTCCGCAAGCGGAGAATCAATTGCTGAAGCTTGTGCAGTACACGGTGCTGATGCAGACGCACTTGTGGCAAAGCTTAATGAATATCTTGAAAATAAATAAGTGAAAATGGGATGTAAAAAAGTCCAGAAGGCAAAAAGGCAATAATAATATGGAGTGTAGACAGTTTATAATCGTCAAATTATGTTAAATTGGTTGAAAAATTGCATTTTATGCAATTTTTCTTTTTAAAGAAGCCTTTTTGCTACGAACAAACTTCGCCTCTCGACGTACCCACGTACGCCTTCGGGTAACCTGACAAAGCCATAATATAGGCTTTGTCAGCTCAGTTTGTCCGTTCTGAAGCATTTTTACACCCATTTCTTATAACAGTACGTGGCAGAGAAAATACGGCAGAAATATTTTATAAAAAAGTGTTGACAAACCCCGAAATAACTGTTATAATAACCAAGCAATGAAGTAGAAGTTACCGCTTCTCACCGTGCAGGACTACTTGGTACGGTTAATATAAACAAGGATTTTTTTGTACTTGTATTATGTGGCGGTAGGTTCTCCTGCCGCTTTTTTGCGGCGTAAATCAAATCTTTTGGAGGTGTTTTCCATTAGCAAGGAAATGATGATTAACGAGGATATCAGGGCGGCAGAGGTTCGCGTAATAGACAATGACGGCAGTCAGCTGGGCATTATGTCTTCTAATGATGCGATGGAGGCTGCAAACAAGAGAAATCTTGATTTGGTTATGATTTCTCCCAACGCAAATCCCCCCGTATGTAAAATCATGGACTACGGTAAGTACCGTTTTGAGCTTGCTAAAAAGGAAAAGGAGAATCGCAAGAATCAGAAGGTTGTAAACCTTAAGGAAGTGCGTCTTTCTCCGTCTATTGACAATCACGATTTTGAAACCAAGCTTAAAAATGCCTGCAAGTTCTTAAAAGCAGGCGACAAGGTAAAGGTTTCCGTGCGTTTTAGAGGTCGTGAAATTCATCACGCTTCAATCGGTGAGGAAATCCTTGACCGCTTTGTAAAGGGTGCTGAGGAGTTCGGCACAGTTGATAAAAAGCCAAAGCTTGAAGGTAAGAACATGGCGATTACAATTTCGCCCAAGAACTGATTATCAAACTACCAAAAAGGCAGTTTAGATATATACAATTGAGAGGAGAGATATTATGCCTAAAATAAAGACACACAGAGCCGCAGCAAAGCGCTTCAGTCTTACAAAATCAGGTAAGGTAAAGAGAGCAAAAGCTTTCAAGAGTCACATTCTCACTAAGAAGGATACAAAGAGAAAGAGAAGACTCAGAAAGGGCGCTCTGGCAGACGTAACAAACGCAAAAGTTATTAAGAAGCTTATACCTTATAAATAAGAAAGTAGGAGGACTATAAAATGGCTCGAGTAAAGGGTGCACTCAGCACCAGAAAAAGACATAAAAAGATTTTAAAGCTTGCAAAAGGCTACAGAGGAGCTAAATCCAAGCTTTACAGAGTAGCTAACCAGGCGGTTATGAAGTCTCTTTCATACGCTTACGTTGGCAGAAAGCTTAAGAAGAGAGATTTCCGTTCTCTCTGGATTACAAGAATCAGCGCAGCTTGTAAGATGAACGATATTAATTATTCCCGTTTCATGAACGGTCTTAAGAAGGCTAATATCGAAATCAACAGAAAGATGCTTTCCGAGATTGCAATCAGCGACCCTGCAGCTTTCACACAGCTCGTTCAGACAGCAAAAGCAAACCTTAAATAATTGGAATTCAAAAACCGTTTCCGGATAACTTCGGAAACGGTTTTTCCAAAGAAAAGTAAAGGCTGTGATTTTATGATTATAACAAGCCGTGAAAATAAAATATTTAAACTGGCAAAGCTTCTTAAAACCCAGAAAGGGAGAACAGATAAGGGGCTCTTTATGATTGAGGGCTTCCGTATTGTAAAGGACGCTCTTTCAAAGGGAATAAAGGCAGAGTGTATTATAGTAAAGGACGGTACGGAAATTGATTTTACCGCAGACTGTCCCGTATATGCTTTTGCACAGAAGCTTTTTTCGGAAATTGCCGAAACGGTTTCTCCTCAGGGCGTTATTGCAATATGCCCCGTTAAAAAGTGCAGCCTCGAGGACATTTTATCCCTTGAAAAGAAATGCGTTGTAATGTGTGAAGCACTTCAGGACCCCGGCAACATCGGTACTGTTATAAGAACTGCTCACGCGGCGGACTCAGGCGGTGTTATTCTTACAAAGGGGTGCTGTGATCTTTATAACCCTAAAATTGTTCGTGCAACAATGTCAGCTATGTTTTCTGTCCCTGTGGTATCCGGTGCAGAAAGCGAAAATGTTATTGAATATTTCAGGGCAAACGGTTATAAAATTGTAGCAGGAGCACTTACAGACAGTGCAGTTGATTTTTATTCAGCCGACCTTTCGGGAAAAGTTCTCATTATAATAGGAAACGAGGGAAACGGAGTGGAGGAGAGGACACTCTCCCTTTGTGACAGCGTGCTTAAAATCCCTATGCGAAGCGATGCAGAAAGTCTTAATGCCGCAGTCGCAGGTTCTGTGATGGTATACGAGCATTACAGACAAAATTTATAAAAAATAAACTTTACTCTTTACAAAAGGAAAGTTTTAGTGTAAGTTAATATAGGTAGTTTTTTGAAGAGGGGGAGAAAAATGGACCGTCAGATCATATGGGCGGTAAGGGCACAGGGTATTCCAAATACTCGGAAAAAGCTTTCTGAACTTGCCGCAAGCGATGACCTTTTCGACCTTTCTTTGATAGATACATTAAGTGCGGAGTATAAAGATACACTCAGTAATTTTGAAAAGGCAAACGAGCTTGGTGCAGAAATTGTAACTTATATTGATGAGATGTATCCCGAGAAACTTAAAAACATATATCAGCCCCCTGCCGTGCTTTATGTACTGGGAAATGCAGGCATACTGAACGATATTATTTTTACGGGTATGGTTGGTGCAAGGCGGAGTGACAGCTACGGTATCCGTATGGCAGAAACGATTGCTGCCGAAATCGGGCAGACAGGTGCCGGTATAATTTCAGGCGGTGCAATCGGAATAGATGCCGCCTCTCACAGAGGCGCACTCAGAGCGAAAGCTCCTACAGTTGCAGTCTTGGGAAGCGGTCTTGATAAGTTATATCCCAAGGAAAATATAAAGCTTTTTGAGGATATCATAGAAAACGGCGGTGCTGTAATATCCGAGTATCCTTTTGGTATGGAACCGCTTGCAGGGAATTTCCCCAGAAGAAACAGAATTATAGCAGGTCTTTCCACCGCCCTTGTTGTGGTGCGTGCCGCAAAAAGAAGCGGCTCGCTTATAACGGCAAGTCAGGCACTTAATGAGGGAGTCACTGTATTCTCCGTTCCGGGAAATATAGACGACAGATTAAGCGGTGGTACAAACGAGCTTATCAGTGACGGCGCAATTCCCCTTCTTTCTCCTATGGATGTTGTGGATGAGCTTATTGCAAAGGTGCCCGACTTTTTTGTAAGAGAGAATGTCCGCAGGGAAGAAAAGAGAAAAGAATCAGCTTTAAAGGAAAAAGAAATAAAGCTTGGCGGGCTTTCTGATTATGAAAAAGAAATTGTTAGCATAATAGCTTCCGGTAAAGCTACCGCAAACTTGATTGAGGAAAATATTTCATTTGATGCGCACAGACTTACAGCGCTTTTAGGAATGATGGAAATAAAGGGACTGATTAAAAAAGGCCCTGACAAGAAATATATAATACTTTAGGAGGGTGATGCCAATGGCAAACTATCTTGTAATAGTTGAGTCTCCGGCAAAGGCGAAAACCATAAATAAATACCTTGGAAAAAACTATACGGTAATTGCATCTATGGGTCATATGCGTGACCTTCCCAAGAGTCAGTTAGGTATAGATATAGATAATAATTATGAGCCAAAGTATATAACTATCCGCGGAAAAGGCGACCTTATGGCAAAGCTTAAAAAGGCGGCAAAAAACGCAGATAAAATATATCTTGCAACTGACCCTGACCGTGAGGGTGAGGCAATCAGCTGGCATTTGGCAAACATACTGGATATTGATACAAAAAAGGCGTGCAGAATCACCTTTAACGAGGTTACAAAATCTGCCGTTATAGCATCACTCAAGGCAGCACGTCCCATTGACGAAAAGCTTGTTGATGCACAGCAGGCAAGACGTGTTCTTGACAGAATCGTTGGTTATAAGCTTAGTCCCATTCTGTGGAAAAAGGTTAAAAAAGGACTTAGTGCAGGACGTGTACAGTCAGCCGCAACAAAGCTTGTCGTTGACCGTGAAAGGGAAATTGAAGCATTTGAGCCCAAGGAATACTGGACAATTACCGCCGGGCTTAGTGCCAAGGGTGATAAGAAAACAATTCCTGCCCGTTTCTACGGTGTAAAGGGCAAGAAGAAAGAGCTTACAAACTCAGCGGAAACCGAAAAAATAAAGGCACAGATTAAAGATGCAGATTTTGTTGTGACAAGTGCAAATTATTCTGATAAGACGCAACAGCCCTCACCTCCATTTACGACAAGTACTCTTCAGCAGGAGGCAAGCAGAAAGCTTGGTTTTACTTCAAGAAGAACTATGTCTGCAGCACAGGAGCTTTACGAGGGTGTTTCCGTTCCCGACAAAGGGACTCTCGGTCTTATCACATATATGCGTACCGACTCATTAAGACTTAATCCCGAATCACAGGATGCGGCACGGAGTATAATCGGTGAAAAGTACGGAAAGGAATTTCTTCCTAAAGCTGCCCGTAATTATAAGACAGGAAAGAATGCACAGGATGCTCACGAAGCAATAAGACCTACCGTACCAGAAATTGAACCCGATATGATTAAAAGCTCGGTAAGTGCAGACCTTTATAAGATTTATAAGCTCATTTGGGAAAGATTTATTGCAAGCCAGATGACAAATGCGGTTTACAGTACTCTCAGTGCAGAATTTGATGCAAACGAAGTAACATTCCGTGCAAGTGCCAGAACTCTTAAGTTTGCAGGCTACCGTGCGGTGTATGTTGACGGAAGTGAAGAAAACGAGGAAAAGGATGCAAAGAAGCTTCCCGCTTTGGAAGAGGGAATGAAGCTTACTGCAAGTGAAATACAGGATGAACAGCACTTTACAGAGCCTCCTGCAAGATATACGGAAGCATCACTCATTAAGACAATGGAAGAAAACGGTATTGGAAGACCAAGTACCTACGCTCCTACAATAACTACAATTCTCGGCAGAGATTATGTACGCCGCGAAAAGCGTATGTTAAAGCCAACAGAACTTGGCACAATTGTAACAGATATTATGGCTGAGAACTTCTCTGATATTGTGGATATAGACTTTACGGCAAATATGGAGCAGCAGCTTGACGATATTGAGGACGGCGGCGAAAAGTGGGTAGAGGTTATAGACCGTTTCTACAAGCCTTTTGCAGTTGACGTGGAAAAGGCAGAAAAGGAAATTGAGAAAATAGAAATCAAGGACGAGATTTCAGACGAAATCTGTGAAAAGTGCGGCAGAAATATGGTTATAAAGCTTGGCAGATTCGGTAAGTTTTTAGCTTGCCCAGGATTTCCTGAATGCCGTAATGCAAAGCCTATTTTAAAGGATACGGGAGTTAAGTGTCCCAAGTGCGGCGGCAGAATCGTAGAAAGAAGAAGCCAGAGAGGAAAGAAATATTTCTCCTGCGAAAATGCTCCTACCTGCGATTTTCTCCTGTGGGATGAGCCTGTTTCAACACCCTGCCCCAAGTGCGGCGGCGTAATGAGCAGAAAGTACCTCAAAAAAGGTAGCGTAACCGTATGTTCAAACCCTGAATGTGAGTCAAACAAGAAATAAAATAGTAAGGGATGTAAAAAGATTTACATCCCTTATTTGATAAAGGTGAATATTATGACACTTAAAATAATCGGTGGCGGTCTTGCAGGATGCGAGGCGGCGTGGCAAGCGGCAGAAAGAGGAATCAAGGTAAAGCTTTATGAAATGAAGCCCTCGGTTTTTTCTCCTGCCCATACAAATGAAAATCTGTGCGAGCTTGTCTGCTCGAACTCCTTAAAGGGAAACGGGCTTGACAATGCCTGCGGACTTCTAAAAGAAGAGATGCGCCGTATGAATAGTCTTGTCATAAAATGTGCCGACGAAACAAAGGTTCCTGCAGGCGGTGCGCTGGCGGTTGACCGTGACAGATTTGCAGCTCTTGTGACGGAGCATATAAAAAACCACCCCAATATTGAACTTATAAACGAAACGGTTGAAAATATTGATACCGACGAGTATACAATTATTGCTACAGGACCTCTCACACACGGGAAACTGACCGATGCAATCGGCAGACTCACAGGGCAGGAATGCTTGTTCTTCTTTGATGCGGCAGCACCCGTTGTCACGAGAGAAAGTATTGACGAATCTAAAACCTACCTTGCGGCAAGATACGGCAAGGGCACAGCAGACTATATAAACTGTCCTATGGAAAAGGACGAGTACGAGGCTTTTTATGACGCTCTTATTAATGCCGAGCGTGCATCCCTCCACGAGAGTGTTGAGAATGTAAAGGTCTTCGAGGGATGTATGCCCGTTGAAATTATGGCAGCAAGGGGAAAGGAAACTCTCTGCTTCGGACCTCTTAAACCCAAGGGACTCCCCAATCCCAAAACAGGGAAAGAGCCTTATGCCGTGCTTCAGCTTCGCCGTGATAACACGGAGGGAACGCTCTATAACCTTGTAGGATTCCAGACCAACCTCAAATTTGGTGAGCAGAAGAGAGTGTTTTCTATGATTCCCGGACTTGAGAATGCTGAATTTGTGCGTTACGGTGTAATGCACCGTAACACATATATAAATTCACCCTTGGTACTCAGCAACGATTACAGCCTTATAAAATACCCCAAGGTGTTTTTTGCAGGACAGATAACAGGCGTGGAGGGATATGTGGAATCTGCATCCTCGGGAATGATTGCAGGCATTAATGCCGCAAGAAGAATTCTCGGCAAGGAAAGTGTAGTTTTCCCTGCATCGACCTGCAGCGGTGCACTGATAAAGTATATCACAGACCGTGAAAACAAAAAGTTCCAGCCAATGAATGCCAATTTCGGCATTATCGAGTGGAACCGTGTAAAAATTAAAAACAAAAAAGAACGCTACGAATATATATCCTCATTGGCACTTTCAACTCTTGAGGATATTGATATTTCTTAAAAGCACATTCTTACCGCGCCATGAAAAGGCGCGGTTTTTGTATTTTGCTAAAAATTCTTTGTTTGAAAGGTTTTCTATGTCGGTGGAAGAAAGGGAATCAATAATATCCTCGGTAAATTCTTTCATTGGTTTTGGAGTAATGTTATTGTGTGGACAAACCTTTTGACACGCATCACAGCCGAATATAAGCCCTGAATTTTTCAGTATGGCAATCTCATTTTCTGTGAGATTGCCTTTTTTCTGGCTTATGTGAGAGGCACATCTGTCAATACAGAATTTTTCGCCTAATGCCCCGCCCGGACAGTTTTCTATACATTTGTTACATTCAATGCAGGTTTTGTTAAGTGGATTGTCCGCTTCCATTTCCAAATCACACAGAATATAACCGATAAAAAACCAGCTTCCAAAATCATCATTTATAAGCATACCGTTTTTTCCGTAGAAACCAAGCCCTGCATTGTACGCAAGGTGTCTGTCAATTTCAGGGCCGATATCGGCAAAAATTTCACACTTTATATTGGGCGAAAGTGTACGGATAAAGTCGCAGACGGGGGAGAGTTTTTCCTTTATAACCTTGTGGTAATCGTAGGAACGTGCATAAAGGGAAAGATTTCCCTCTCTGTATCCTGAAAAATACGGGAACAGACATACTATGGCACATTTGCCGTTAAAATGCGTGATGCCGCATTTTTCAATACCGAGAGAGTGAATATACTCAAATATTTTGTTTTTCAAATGCCGCACCTCCTTTTATTCATATGCTCTTATAAGTGCAGCGGCTAAATAAACTTTACTAAAGCCCATCTCCTTAAGAAGCCTTGAACAGTAATTTGCAGTAGCACCCGTGGTATAAATATCATCAACGAGAAGAACTGTTCCCTCGCCTTTGTGGTTAGTTTTAAAATAACACTTCTTAACATTTTCACGTCTTTCTGCAGAGGTAAGGGTGTGCTGTGGCTTACCGTCATTAGTTCTTTTGAGAGTGGGAATGCAGGGCGTTTTGAGGAGCTTTGACAGCTCCTTTGCAATAAGCCGTGCCTGATTATATCCCCGATTCCTTTCAGAAAGGGAGTTTTGGGGAACAAATGTAATACAGTCAAATTTTGTGTAGTAGGGTGATGTAAGTATTTTGTCCGCCAGAAAATGTGCAAACACATTGGCATACCCCGGCTTGGAGGTTTTAAGTGCAATGGCAATGTCCTTTGCACTATCCTTGTAAATAAGCGGTGTAAAGGAATGCTCAAAATATATTTTCCTGCTTCGGCAAGCGGGACAGGTATGATAGGAAAATTCCTCTAAAGGTCTGCCGCAGACTTCACACTGCTCATCCTCCATGGTAAAGGGAAGCTCTTTCATACAATCGGGACAAACGGGAACTTTGCTTTCCAAAAGCTCACGGCAAACGGGACATTTAGGCGGAAAAAGGGCATCTGAAATCTTATCAACTATTGTCATTTTTCTCCACCAGCCTTTTTTTGAGGGAACTGTAACGGATAGCTTGTTTGTTGTTTTGCACCATACGGGAAACATTCTCCAGATTTCCCACCAGTATTACGAGCTTCTTACCTCTTGTTACTGCTGTGTAGAGAAGATTTCTCGTCATCAGCATAGGCGGAAAAGAACACACGGGTATAATAACGGCACTCCATTCGCTTCCCTGACTTTTATGCACCGTAAGGGCATATGCCATTTCCAAATCCTCAACAGAGGAAAAGTCGTATTCAACAATTTTACTGTCATCAAAGAGTATCCGCATAGACTTTTCCTTTTGGGATATGTCAAGAATTGTACCTATATCACCGTTGTATATACCAAATCCGTCACCACTTCCGTCGGGAAGCGACCATATCATATCGTAGTTATTCCGTGTCTGGATAACCTTGTCACCTACACGGAAAACTCTTTCATCGAATTTCTTTTCTTTCTTGTCCTTGGATGGGGGATTGAGCTTTTGTTGTAATACCTTGTTAAGATTTATGGTTCCTGCAATACCTTTTCTTGATGGGGAAAGCACCTGAATACCGCTAATACTGTCAAATCCGTATGCTTTCTCAAGCCTTCCCGTGCACAGCTCACAAATGGTTTCTACTGCACCCTCGGGAGTTCTTGCCATAAAGAAAAAGTCTGCATTACTGTCGTTTTCAAGGGGCATTTCACCCATATTAATTCTGTGGGCGTTGGTAACAATTCTGCTCTTTTCCGCCTGACGGAAAACCTCGTTCAATCTTACTGTGGGGATAATACCGCTTTCAATCATATCCCCCAAAACATTACCTGCACCCACCGACGGAAGCTGGTCACTGTCGCCTGCCATAATAAGGCAGGTTCCCCTCTTGAGTGCTTTTAAAAGTGCACCGAAAAGAAGAATATCAACCATACTCATTTCATCAACTATTACTACGTCTGCATCAATGGGGTTGTACTCGTTTTTTCCGAACCGCTGATTTTCGGCATCGTTTACCTCTACTTCAAGGAGTCTGTGAAGCGTCTTTGCCTCCATACCGCAGGATTCGGAAAGCCTTTTTGCCGCCTTTCCCGTGGGAGCACAGAGGACTATCTTGTATTCGTGGCTCTGGAATATATCCATTATAATTTTCATAATAGTGGTTTTGCCCGTACCTGGTCCGCCCGTTATTACAAGGACTCCCCCGTTAAGAGCTTTTTTTACAGCTTCCTGCTGCATATCCGATAATTCAATAGAGTTAAGCTTGGAGTATGTGAAAATTTCCTCGGGAATATTTTTTGAATAGGGGCGGGCAAGTGCCATAAGCTCAGACAGTTTATTTGCACTGCCAAGCTCCATATTATAATAAATGGGGAGATACACAAAATCATCCTCAAATACAAGCCGTGCATCATTTTTCATTTCCGTAAGCACAGATTTAATTTCATTGATTTCACAGCCGAGGAAAGAAGCTGTGCCTTCAACCAGGTCGTTGTACTTAAGGCAGGTATGACCCGAAAGTGCGGCGTAAGTAAGCATATAGTTTACTCCGCCCGAAATTCTGCCGGGGTGGTTTTTAGGTATATTCATTTCCTTTGCAATGCGGTCTGCCGTTTTGAAACCGATTCTTTCCACGCTTTCGCAAAGAATATACGGGTTTTCTTTTACAAGCTGAATTGCTTTTTGCCCGAAAATTTTATGAACACGGAGAGCAAGGTTCGGGCTTACCCCGTATTCCTGCAGAAATATAACGGTCTGTGCCGCGTCCTGCCTTATGATAAAGGATTCAGATATTTTTTTAGCTTTGTTGGGGGAGATACCCTTTATTTCTGACAGCCGTTCAGGATGGAGAGCAATTATTTCAAGAGTTTCTTCACCAAACCTGTCCACAAGCTTTTTTGCTGTGGATTCCCTTACTCCGCTTATAATTCCGCTGGCAAGATAACTGAGAACAGCACTGACCTTTTTGGGCAGTGCTCGTTCAAAAGAAATAACGGAAAACTGTTCACCGTAATCGGGATGATTTACCCAACTGCCCGTCAGTGCCACTTGCTCACCCGGTGCAATAAAGGGCATTATTCCGAAGGCTGTCACCAATGATTTATTGGTTTCAATGTCGCATACAGTATAGCCGTTGTCCTCATTCTGATATATGATTTCGTAAATTTCTCCCTGAATAATTTCTGTCTCCGAACTCATCATAAGTTTTTCTTCCAATCCAAATCTCGATAATGCAGTCGTCGGGAAGAGAATCCATCAGATATTCTATTTCCGACTTTTTGCAAACATAACATATGCCTCCGCACACGCTCCCTTTGTAAATTACAAAACCTATCATCATAAGTGCAATTATAAGGGCAAAAACCGTGCCATACATACACTATCACCAATAATATTATATGAAAGGCATTAACATTTCGTTAATGCCTTTCTTGTTGCTTATAAGTATTTTTTAAGTGTTTCTACCTTGTCGAGCCTTTCCCAAGGAAGGTCAAGCTCGTTTCTTCCAAAATGACCGTATGCCGCAGTCTGGGAATAGATGGGCTTTCTGAGGTCAAGTGTCTTAATAATTGCGGAAGGACGAAGGTCAAACTCAGAATTTACAATTTCGCTGAGCTTGTCATCGCTTATCTTACCCGTGCCGAATGTATCTATACGTACAGATACGGGGCGTGCCACACCGATTGCATATGCAAGCTGAATCTGACACTTGTCCGCAAGGGAGGCCGCAACAATGTTCTTAGAAATGTATCGAGCCATGTAGCAGGCACTTCTGTCAACCTTTGTCGGGTCCTTGCCTGAGAATGCACCACCGCCGTGGGGAGCAAATCCACCATAGGTATCAACAATAATCTTTCTTCCTGTAAGACCGCTGTCACCGTGAGGTCCGCCGATAATGAACTGACCGGTGGGATTGATGTGATACTTTGTATTTTCGTCAATGAGGGAAGAGTCAAGAGTAGGCTTTATAACGTTTTCAATCATATCCTTTTTAATCTGCTCCTGAGTAACATCAGCCGTGTGCTGAGTGGAAAGAACAACGGTGTCGATTCTCTTAACCTTGTCCCCGTCATACTCAACAGTTACCTGAGTTTTTCCGTCAGGACGGAGATAGGGGAAGAGGCCTGCCTTTCTTACCTCGGTAAGCTTCTTTGCCATCTTCTGTGCATAGTAGATGGGGGCAGGAAGATATTCGTCAGTTTCGTTTGTTGCGTAACCGAACATCATACCCTGGTCTCCTGCACCGATGTCGTGACCGTCAGATTCCCCCTCTTTTGCTTCCTTGGACTTGTCAACACCCATAGCAATGTCGGCAGACTGCTTGTTAAGGGTGGAAAGTATTGCAATTCCGTCTGCAGAAAAGCCCATATTGGGGTCTGTGTAACCGATTTCCTCAACAGTCTTTTTGACAATGGCACGAACATCATAGGTATGTGTTGTAGTGATTTCACCGAAAACCATTACCATACCTGTTGCCGCACAGGTTTCGCAGGCAACACGTGCCTCGGGGTCGTGTGCGAGAATATCGTCCAGAATAGCATCTGAAATTTTATCGCATACCTTGTCGGGATGTCCCTCGGTAACTGATTCTGAAGTGAAAAATTTTCTGTTTGTAATCATTTGTAATTCCTCCTTAAGAGTGTGTCCCCTTTAGCTTAGAAAATAAGGTCTAACAGACCGTATGAAAATATACTCATTATAATACCGGCAGTAATTACTCCGCCTGCTATTGCAATAAAAGAATCCTTGTTTTTGAAATTAAGAAAGCTTGCAATAAGTGCTCCCGTCCACGCACCGGTACCGGGAAGAGGGATTGCAACAAAAAGGAAAAGTCCCCACTTTCCGTACTTTGTAACTTTTTCCTTGTTTTTCTCCACCTTTCTTTCAAGAAACAGCGGAATTTTTTTAAGATGCTTTCTCGTTTTCATCCATCTGCACATTGCCTTTATAAAAAGGAGTATAAACGGAACGGGAATAAGATTGCCTATGATTGAAACTATAAAAGAGGGAATAAGCGGCATATTGACTGCCATAGCCAGGGGAATTGCCCCGCGAAGCTCAATTATAGGTATCATAGAAACGATAAAAATATATACATAATTTGCCGCATCTGCACCGAGCCCAAAAAGACTGACTATCCAGACGGCAAAGCTGTTTACAGTGGAAGCAATAGAATTTACTAACGAATGCAACAAAATCCCTCCTGTACACATTTATTCTATTATAACATATATATTTTAATAAATAATATG
>JAZUPX010000020.1:0-2301 GCA_045605405.1 Clostridia bacterium | reverse complement strand
TTCTCGCAGGAAACAAGTGCTTTAAGTGCCGCTTCCCTTGGTTTTGAAAGATTACTCATCAATCATTCCGCCTTCTGCCACCTATGAGCATAATAAATCTTAACAGGTTTGCGATGGAAACTGCCGCCGCAGCAACATATGTCATTGCCGCCGCACTGAGGACTTTCTTCACGGCAGGAACTTCATCCTCGTACAGATACATTCCGTTTTTAAGAGTGGCAATTGCCCTGTTTGATGCATTAAATTCCACGGGGAGTGTAACAAGCTGGAACAAAACTGCCGCGGAGAAAAACCATATGCCAAGGTTAAGCAGAACATCACTCATTGCTCCCGAAAGCAAAAGCCCTATGATAATAAGGTAAGGTCCTGCCATAGAGCCTATATTTGCAATGGGGACAATGGTGTTACGGAGCTTAATAGGAGCATATCCCACTGCATGCTGAACAGCGTGACCTGCCTCATGGGCGGCAACTCCCACTGCCGCAACGGAAGTGGAGCTGTGAACAGAGTCGGAAAGCCTGATAACCTTTGCCCTTGGGTCATAATGGTCTGTAAGATTTCCCGAAACTCTTTCTACACGGACCTCGTGGAGTCCGTTTTCGTCAAGAATTTTTCTTGCCGCCTGCTCACCTGTAATTGAACGGCAAGTAGGCTTCTGTGAAAACTTTTTAAATGTTGAGGATACTCTTGCCGATGCTACCATAGACAAAATTGCAGTAATAAGGACAAGAATATATCCTGTATCAAAACCGTAGTAATAGGGATAGAACATTTTATATACCTCCTAAAAGGGTCCCCTTTTCAATCCTGTGTCCGCGGAGATAATCCTCGGCAGACATTTTCTTTTTACCCTCAATCTTAAGCTCCTTTATAAGAACAGAGCCTTTTCCTGTTGCAACGAGGATTCCGTCTGCATCTGCACGGAGAACTTCTCCTGCAGTTCCCTCCTCATCGCATTCATAAACAAAATCAATTACAAATCTTTTGCCGTTAATGAAACTGAAAGCCTTGGGCCAGGGATTAAGTCCCCTTACTTTATTATAAATCTCTTCGTTTGTTTTATTCCAATCAATTTCACCCTCTGCCTTGGAAAGCTGAGAAGCATAGGTGGAAAGTGAATCATCCTGCTTTTCGGGGGTGAGAGTACCCTCCTTAAGCTTGTCAAGGGTTTCTAAAAGCACCTCTCCGCCTAAAAGCGCAAGAGCATCGTGATATTCGCCTGCAGTTGTTTTTTTGCCGATGGGAAGCTCTTTTTTAATGAGCATATCTCCTGTGTCAAGCCCTTTTTCCATATACATACTTGTAACTCCGCTTACCTTTTCTCCGTCAATTACGGCACGCTGAATAGGTGCCGCACCGCGGTACTTAGGGAGAAGAGAGCCGTGGATATTTATACATCCGTATTTGGGGAAGTTGAGGATATATTCGGGAAGAATTTTTCCGTATGCCACAACTATGATAACATCGGGCTTATATTCCTCCAGAAGCGGAAGAATAGCCTCATCTTTAAGAGTTTCTGGCTGATATACGGGAATATTCTTTTCGAGGGCATACACCTTAACATCGGGCATTGCCATCTCATATCCCCTGCCCTTTGGTTTGTCGGGTTGTGTGATTACACAGACAACATCACGGTTATTCTCTACAAGTGCCTTTAACGAAATCTCCGCAAATTCGGGAGTTCCCATAAATAATATTCGCATATTTTTACTCCTCGTTATGATTCAGATCGAACATATTTTCCGCCTTTTCAACATACAGAATACCGTCAAGGTGGTCACATTCGTGACAGATGCAGCGTGCATAAAGGTCCTCACCCGTAAATTCAAATTCATTACCGTCACGGTCAAAGGCACGAACAGTAGCCTTTTGAGGACGGGAAACTTCTCCTGCCTTGCCGGGGACACTAAGACAACCCTCTGTGTCGGTTACACTACCCTCTGTATGGGTAATGACAGGGTTTATAAGCTCTAATATACCGTCTTCCTCGCCAAGGTCAATAACAACAACTCTTCTTAAAATTCCTACCTGCGGTGCGGCAAGACCTACACCGTTTGCAAGGAGCATGGTATCCTGCATATCGTCTAAAAGGGCATGGAGCTTACTGTCGAATTTTTCTACCTCTCGGCATTTCTTTTTAAGACAGGAATCTTCTATTTCCCTGATTTTTCTTATAGCCATAACTTTTTCCTCCGAATTATATCATACTGTATGGGTTTATATCAGCAACAACGGTTAAATCTCCGTTACGTTTTGACGGATTTTGGTGCAATACCTCGCGGAGTGTGGATATAAAACCCT